>JBDHSS010000172.1:0-6577 GCA_039808205.1 Paracoccaceae bacterium
AAGCTCCGGCTCGCGCGGCAGCTCGACCGACGACGCCTCGGGCCGGACCGCCGCCAGGCGCGGCCCCGCGGTCTCGCGCGCGCGCCGGAAGATCAGCACCGTCTGCTCGCCCGACACCGAGCGGCGGAACCAGCCGCCCGGCGCCTCGGCCGGCAGCGTCTCGGCCCGGACGTATTCCCAGCCCTGCCGGGCGATCTCGTTGAGCGTGTCGGCGACCGTTGCCGCGAACAGCTCCTCCGCCCCCTTGACGCCCTTGACCTTGCGCGCGCGGCGCGGCGCCGGCACCACCTTGTAGTCGTAGCTCGTCATTCGCGATCCTCCTCGGGGGCGCTCGCCCGGACCATTCGCCCCCCTCACTCGAGCCCCAGGCGCGCGCGAACCAGCGCGTTGACCGCCTGCGGATTGGCCTTGCCGCCGGTCGCCTTCATCACCTGCCCGACGAACCAGCCCGCCATCGCCGGCTTCTCCCGCGCCTGCGCGGCCTTGTCCGGGTTGGCGGCGACGACCTCGGCCACCGCCGCCTCGATCGCACCGGTATCGGTCACTTGGCGCAGCCCCCGCTCGGCGACGATTGTCGCCGCATCGCCGCCTTCGGTCCACAGGATCTCGAAGACGTCCTTGGCGATCTTGCCCGAGATCTCCTGCGAAGCGACGAGATCGATCAGCCCGCCGAGCTGCGCCGCCGCCACCGGGCTCGCCTCGATGCCGAGGCCCTCGCGGTTCAGCCGGCCGAAAAGCTCGTTGATGACCCAGTTGGCCGCCTGCTTGCCGTCGCGCCCGGCCGCCACCGCCTCGAAATAGTCGGCACTCGCCGTCTCGGCGGTCAGCACGCCGGCGTCGTATTCGGTGATGCCGTAGTCGCTCGCGAAGCGGGCCTTCTTCGCATCCGGCAGCTCGGGCAGCGTCGCGGCGATGCCGGCGATCCACGCCTCGTCGAGCTCGAGCGGCAGGAGGTCGGGGTCGGGGAAATAGCGGTAGTCGTGCGCCTCCTCCTTGGAGCGCATCGAGCGGGTCTCGCCGCGGTTCGGATCGTAGAGCCGCGTCTCCTGCTGCACCGTCCCGCCATCCTCGAGAAGCGCGATCTGGCGGCGCGCCTCGAACTCGATCGCCTGCACGATGAAGCGCATCGAGTTCATGTTCTTGACCTCGCAGCGCGTGCCGAGCGTCGTGGCGCCCTTCGGTCGCACACTGACGTTGACGTCGGCGCGAAGGCTGCCCTCCTGCATGTTGCCGTCGCAGGTGCCGAGATAGCGCAGGATCTGCCGCAGCTTGCGCAGGTATTCCGCCGCCTCCTCCGGCGAGCGGATGTCGGGCTTCGAGACGATCTCCATCAGCGCGACACCGGTGCGGTTGAGGTCGACGAACGACAGGTCCGGATCGAGGTCGTGCACCGACTTGCCGGCGTCCTGCTCGAGATGGATCCGCTCGACCCGCACGCGCCGGGCGATGCCGGGCTTCAGATCGACGATGACCTCGCCCTCTCCGACGATCGGATGATAGAGCTGACTGATCTGGTAGCCCTGCGGCAGGTCCGGGTAGAAGTAATTCTTGCGGTCAAAGCGCGAGAAAGTGTTGATCGTCGCCCTCAGTCCGAGGCCGGTGCGCACCGCCTGCTCGACGCAGAAGCCGTTGATGACCGGCAGCATGCCGGGCATCGCGGCATCGACGAGCGACACGTGGCTGTTGGGCGCGCCGCCGAAGGCGGTGGAGGCACCCGAGAACAGTTTGGCCCTGGAGGTGACCTGCGCATGAACTTCCATGCCGATGACCATCTCCCAGTCGCCTTTCGCCCCGGCGATGATCCGCGGTTCGGGCTCCTGGTAGGCAAGCTCGGCCATGTCGTTCCTCGAACTCTGGAATGCGGCCCTCTTACGCCCCGCGTGGTCGGGGGGCAAGCGCCGGGCAGCGCGGCCGCGGCCGGCCTCGCCGCCTCCGCGGACACGACGACGCGCGAATTCACGAACTGAATGGGGGACCCGTGAATGACGACCTACAACGGAACTCGATTTCCTGATTCCCTTACGGGTGGATCGACCGACGACAGCATTTCGGGGTTTCTCGGCAACGACACCCTGACCGGCAACACCGGCCGGGACGTCATCATCGGCGGGGCGGGCAACGACTCGCTCTATTCGACGTATTCCTACGGCGGCAACGACAGCGCCCAGGACACGCTCTATGGCGAGGGCGGCGACGACTATCTGGTCGCCTCGTCCAACGACCTCGCGTACGGCGGTTTCGGCCTCGACATCGTGGTCGCCAGCGACAGCAACCCGTTCATCCTGTCCGGCGGCGGCGGGCGGGACACGCTCGTCATCGAGGCCGACGTCTCCGGCAGCCGGATCAGCACCTTCGAGCGGCTGGAGATCAGCTCGTACTACGCTGCCATCTCCGCCGCGCAGCTGAGCTCGTTCGCGGTCATCGGCGGGCAGGTCGGGCAGACCGAGATCTACTTCGAGCTGTCCCAGGGCGGCACCGGCCGCGCGAACTTCGACCGCGCGATCGAGATCGCGCATGTCCGCGGCGGCCAGGCGCCGGTCACGCTCTCCCTTGCGGCGGGAAGCATGACCGCGCTCGACTACTACGGCGGGGTCGGCGACAACACGATCACCTCGGGCAGCGGCAACGACACGCTGACCGGCAACCAGGGCTCGGACATCCTGCGCGGCGGGGCCGGCGACGACCTCCTCTACAGCACCTACTCCTACACGTCGAACGACGACGATCCCGACTGGCTCAACGGCGGCGTCGGCAACGACTCGCTGCGCGCGGGCACCAACGACTTCGCCTATGGCGGCAGCGGCGACGACACGCTGATCGCCGACGACGAGCATGCCGAGATGCACGGCGGCGCCGGCGACGACTGGATGCAGGCGTCCCGGGGAGCCGACATCCTCGACGGCGGCGGCGGCGTCGACACGGTGAGCTTCGAGACCTCCTACGTCGACCTCAGCGTCAACCTGAATGTCCGCGGCTTCCAGGATACCGGCGGCTCGGGTGGGGACTCGCTGACCGGCTTCGAGAACGTGATCGGCGGCTCGGGCGACGACACGCTGGTCGGCACCGCGGCCGCCAATCTCCTCGAGGGCGGCAGGGGCGACGACGTGCTGAACGGCGGGGCCGGCAGCGACACCGCGAGCTACGCCGGATCGACGTCGGACGTTGCCGTCGACCTGCGCATCTCCGGGGCGCAGGATACCGACGGCGCCGGCATCGACACGCTCCTCGACATGGAGAACCTGATCGGCGGCGCCGGCGACGACCGGCTGGCCGGCACCGCGCTCGGCAACGTCATCGAGGGCGGCGAAGGCAGCGACATCATCGACGGCCGCCTCGGAATCGACGTCGCCGACTACGTTCACGCCACCGCCCACGTCGAGGTGCGGCTCGACACCACGGGGCCGCAGAACACCGGCGGCGCCGGCACCGACACGCTGATCCGCATCGAGGACCTGCGCGGCTCGGCCTTCGCCGACGCCCTGACCGGCAACCGCGGCGCCAACCACCTCACCGGCCTCGACGGCAACGACTTCATCGTCGGCCTCGGCGGCAGCGACACGCTGACGGGCGGGCTCGGCGCCGACCGGATGCGCGGCGGCGGCGGCGCCGACGTCTTCGACTTCAACTCGACGGGCGAGTCGACCCGCACCACGACCGACGTCATCGGCGACTTCGCCGGCGTCGGCCAGTCGTGGGGCGACCGCATCGATTTGTCGACAATCGATGCGAACACCGGCGCCAGCGGCAATCAGGCGTTCGCGCTCGGGGTCCGCTCCGCTGGCGGGCTCTCGCTCGTCGACTGGGGCGCCAGCACGCTGGTGCGTGGCAACACCGACGCCGACGCCGCCTTCGAGTTCACCCTGCTGATCCGCGACGGCGGCAAGCACGCGAGCGACTACATCGCGGCGGACTTCATCCTCTGAGGAGCGCGGAAAGGGATTCCACGCGCGTGAGATCCCCTATCCTCAGGTCCGAAGACCAAGGGATCGGTAGCTTACCCAACCGATAAGGCTGCCTTCGTCGTCACGGCGCACGGCGCGGGGCGGTGACGAGGGCAGTCTTGCACATCTGTGCGAGCCTGCTCCTCCCCGAACATCTCCTCCGTCACAGGATCAGCGACGCGGCCTTCCCGCGAGCGCGAGAACAAGGATGATGACCACGCCCTGCGCGATATCCTGCGCCCCCGGCGGCAGCCCGGCGATCTGCATCGTCACCATGATGAGGACCAAAAGCATCGCCCCGAACAGCGTGCCGAGCGCGGTGGCCGATCCCCCGGCGATCAGTGTGCCGCCGAGCACGACCGCCCCCACCGACTGCAGCAGATAGGGCGAGCCCATCTCGAGGAAGGCGCCGCCCGCATAGGCCGAGAGCAGCATCCCCGCGAACGCCGCGAGCATCGCGCTCGCCACGAAGGCGAGCGTCAGCCCATGCCCGACCCTGACACCAGCGAGCCGCGCCGTGTTCCACCCCTGTCCGATCGCCGAAACCTGCCGCCCGTAGGCGAGCCGGGTCAGCACGAGCCCCGCCAGCGCCACCACGGCGAGGCCGACGATCGCGGCCACAGGAAAGCCGCCCACCCGGCCGGTCGCGAGGAGGCCGAGCGTGTCGGGCGTCCCCATCGCCTTCACTTGTCGGTTCACCAGCAGGGTCAGTGTCGCCAGCATGTAGCCGGTCGCGAGCGTCGCGATGATCGCCGGGATGCGCAGCAGCACCACCAGCGCCGCGTTCAGGAGCCCGGTGCCGAGCCCCAGCAGCGCCAGCGCGCCGAGCGTCAGCGGCAACCCCGCGTCGGTGCCGCCCGAGGTGGTGACCGTCGCGTAGGCCGCCAGCGTCACGACGCTCGGAATCGAGAGGTCGATGTTGCCGCGCCCGGTGGTCACCACGACCATCTGGCCGATGGCGACGATCGCGAGGAAGGCCGCCGTCGTCGCGACGCCGCTCAGGCTGTGCAAGCTGATGCGCTCGGTCAGCACCGCGAGGCAGGCCCAGAGGAGCAGCACGCCGCTGGCGGCCGGGATCCAGCGATGGCGGGCGAGCAGGTCACGCATCGCGGCGCCGCCATTCGGCGAGGCTGCGGAGGCCGAGGATCGCGACGAGCAGGCCGCCCTGCACCAGCGCGTTGAAGTCGGTCGAGACCCCGAGCGTCGCCAGCGCCGCCCCGATCAGCGAGAGCGTCACCGCGCCGGCGACGACGCCCCAGGGCGAGATCAGCCCGCCGAGCAGCGCGCAGCCGCCGACGACCACCCCGGCGACCGAGAGCAGCGTGTAGGCGCCACCCGCGTTGATGTCACTCGCCCGGTTGGCGGCGGTCAGGTAGAGGCCGGCGGCCCCGGCAAAGGCGCCGGCGATCAGGTAGCGCCAGACGGCGTAGCGCAGCGGGTTCCAGCCGATGCGGGCGAGTGCTGCGGGCGCCGAGCCGAAGCCGCGCAGCACCACTCCGAGCGGCGCCCGGTCGATCGCCATGGCGACGGTGCCGGCGAGCAGGATAAGGACCACCGGCGTCGGCACCCCCGGCACGCGCCAGTCGATCAGCGCCCTGAGCCACGTCGGCGCGCCGCCGCCGGGGCTCGGCTGGAGGGTCTGGCCGATGCCCGACCAGATGAAGGAGGCGCCGAGCGTCACGACGATCGCCGGAATGCCGCGGCCGTGGACGAGCAGCGCGATCACCGCGTAACCCGCGAGCGCGGCGCCGAGGGCGCCGAGGCCGAGTGCCGGGGTGGCGACGAGCACGGTTGCCGAGATCACGTTCACCATGCCGGCGAAGGCGCCGACGCCGAGGTCGATCTCGCTGCCGCCGACGACGAACATCTGCGCCAGCGCGACGAGCACCAGCGTGACGGCCGGCGCGAGCAGGAGCTCGGCGCCGAAGGCGGAGAGGACGAGCGGGTTCATCGACCCCATCAGCGCCACGAGCAGCGCCAGCGCCGCGAAGGGAACTGCCTGGAACAGCCGCTCCGGCCGGAAGCCCCGGCGGCGCCCGGCCTCGGCCGCCGGGTGGGCAAACCCGGCGCCGATGATCGCCTCCTCGCGGATCGCGGTGCCGGCGAGGTCGGCGACGACGCGGCCGCCGGCGAGGACCAGAACCCGGTCGCACTCGAGGAGCTCGGCATCCTCGGTCGAATGCCAGAGCACGAGCCGGCCGTCGACGGCGGCCGCGCGGAGCGCCTGGTAGAAGTCGCGCTTGGCGCCGATGTCGACGCCGCGGGTCGGATCATCGAGCAGCACGACCGGCGCCTCGTCGATCAGCCCGCGCGCCATCAGCGCCTTCTGCTGGTTGCCGCCGGAGAGTGCAAGAATCGGGTCGGGCAGCCGCTCGGGCGCCAGCGCCAGCCGGGAGGCCCAGGTGCGTGCCGTCGCGGTCTCGGCGCGGTCATCGATCGGCCGGGCCGGGGCGAGGCCGGCGATGCGGCCGATGGCAATGTTGTCGCGCACGCTCCAGAGCGGAAAGACACCCTCGGCCTGGCGATCGCCCGAGACGAAGCTCGCCCGCGCCGCGCGGCGGGCGTCGCCGGGACGCAACGCCGCGGGCGAGAAGAGCCGGCGGAGCAGCGCCTTCTGGCCGCCGCCCTCGAGGCCG
>JBDHSS010000173.1:0-6556 GCA_039808205.1 Paracoccaceae bacterium
ACGCCGAGGCCGCGCAGCTCGGCCGCCAGCGCCTCGGCGGCGTCGCGGCTGGCGTGCGCATGGATCGCCACGTCGGCGCCGCGCGTTGCGAGCTTGCGGCAGAGCGTGGCGCCAATGCGCTGCGCGCCGCCGGTGACGAGGGCGGCGTCGGTCATGCCGGGGCGCCGGAGGGGTTGGCGATGCCGGGCATCGGCAGCAGGTTCACTGGGACTTCCTCCGTCGTCATCCGCATGGGCGATCGCCCCGCCTCTCGTCATGGGAGATCCTTACGGCGCGTCGCCGGTGATGCCAACCGGGCCGCGGGTTGAAGACGGTGGGTCCGCGAGGTAGTCGACGGGCCCCGACATCAGAAGGGCGGATCACGATGCCTGTCGCAGCCCGCGCCACCGAGGGACACCAGCTCGCCGATCACAGCGTCGACCGACGCATGGTGCTGCTCGCGGCGATGGCGATCGTGGTCGGCACCGGCAGCGCCTTCGGCGCCTGGATCCTGATCCGGCTGATCGCGGTCGCCACCAACCTCTTCTGGTTCGCCCGGCTCTCGGCCGAGCCCGCGCTCATCACCGACGCCGTCGTCGGCCTCGGCGTGCTGGCGATCCCGGTGGTCGGCGGCCTCATCGTCGGGCTGATGGCGCGGTTCGGCTCCGAGAAGATCCGCGGCCACGGCATCCCCGAGGCGATCGAGACGATCCTCTTCGGCGAAAGCCGGCTGTCCTTGAAGGTCGCGATCCTGAAGCCGCTCTCCTCGGCGGTGTCGATCGGCAGCGGCGGCCCGTTCGGCGCCGAGGGCCCGATCATCATGACCGGCGGCGCCATCGGCTCGCTGTTCGCCCAGTGCTTCCGCCTGAGCGCGGCCGAGCGCAAGACGCTGCTCGTCGCCGGCGCCGCCGCGGGCATGACCGGGATCTTCGGCACCCCGCTCGCGGCGATCCTCTTGGCGCTCGAGGTGCTGCTCTTCGAGTGGAAGCCGCGGAGCTTCGTGCCGGTGGTCGTCGCCACGCTGATCGCGCTCGCCTGGCGCCCGCTCCTGATCGGCGCGGGGCCGATGTTCCCGCTGGCGGCCGAGACGCCGGCGGGCCTGTGGCTGGTGGCCGCCGCGGCCGGCATCGGTCTGGTCGCCGGGCTGGAGGCGACGCTGTTCTCGACCGCGCTCTACCGGATCGAGGACCTGTTCCACCGCCTGCCGGTCAGCTGGATGTGGTGGCCGGCGCTCGGCGCGGTCGTCGTGGGCCTCGGCGGCCTCATCGACCCGCGCGTGCTCGGCGCCGGCTACGGCAACATCCAGGCGCTCCTCGACGGCACGCTGCCGCTCCGGGCTGTCGGCTCGCTCCTCGTGCTCAAGGGCGTGGTCTGGCTGGTCGCCCTCGGGTCGGGCACCTCGGGGGGCGTGCTCGCGCCGCTCCTCATCCTCGGCGGCGCGGCGGGCGCGCTCGTCGGGCACTTCCTGCCCGGCGGCGCCGGCTTCTGGGCGATGATCGGCATGGCCGGCATCATGAGCGGCGCGATGCGCGCGCCGATGACCGGCGCGCTCTTCGCGCTCGAGCTCACCGGGCGGTTCGATGCGATCCCGTTCACCATCGCCGCCGCCGCCGGCGCCTATGCGGTCAGCGTGCTCCTGATGCGCCGCTCGATCCTGACCGAGAAGATCGCCCGCCGCGGCCGGCACATCCTGCAGGAATACACCGTCGACCCGCTCGACATGCTGCAGGCGGACCAGCTGATGACCGCGAGCCCCGCGACGCTGCCCGGCACGATGACGGTGGGCGAGGCAATCGCCTTCTTCTCCGGGCCGGCGGTGCACCGCAGCTATCCGGTCGTCGACGCGGCCGGCCGGCTGCAGGGCCTGGTGTCGCGCTCGGACGCGCTGCGCTGGCAGACCGGCGACGCGGCCCCCGGCGTCAGCCTGGCGGAGACGCTTTCCGACGTCTCGCAGCCGGTCGCCTACCCCGAGACGCCGAGCGGCGTGGTGGCGGATCTCATCGTCGAATCGGGCGTCGGCCGCATTCCCATCGTCGACCCCGCCACGCATCGCGTGCTCGGCATGCTGTCGCGCCACGACCTCTTGAAGGCACGCAGCGCCAAGCGCCAGGCCGAGACCGGCCGCGACCGCTTCGTCGGTCGCGGGACCGAGGCGAGCTGAGGGCTCAGATGCCCGCGTACCACTCGTAGTCGGCGGCATCCTCCCAGAAGCCGCCGCGGCCGCCGCCGATGGCGCCGAGCGCGGCGACCGCCTCGATGCGGGTGATGAACTTCGCCTGCTTGTAGCCGAGCTGGCGCTCGACGCGGAGCCGGAGCGGCGCGCCGTGGCCGGCGGGGAGGTCGGCGTCGTTCATGCCGTAGGCGAGGATCGTCTGCGGGTGGAAGGCGTCGACGAGATCGATGCTCTCGTAATAGGGGGCGCCGCCGAAATCGTCGGCGCAGTGGAAGACGACGAAGCGTGCCTGCGGCTTGAGCCCTGTCGCGGCGAGCACCGCGCCGAGCGGCACGCCGGTCCACTTGCCGATCGCGCTCCAGCCCTCGACGCAGTCGTGCCGGGTGATCTGGCTCCGCGCCGGCATCGCCTTGAGCTCGGCGAGCGACAGGTCGCGCGGGCGCTCGACGAGGCCGTCGACGCGCAGCCGGAAGCGCGCGAAGCCGTCGGCCGCGTGGCTCTGCCACTCCGCCGAGCGCGGTCTCGTGTTGCCGTTGGTGCGGAAGAACGGCGACATCTCGGTCGGATCGAACTCGCGCGCCAGGGCGTCGGCGCCGATCAGCCGGTGGATGCGCCAGGAGAGCCATTCCCCGGTGCCGAGCACGATGTCGCGAAAGCTCGGGCTGGCGCCGAGCGCGTCGCAGCCGCCGAGGATGAGCGCCGGCGCCGCGAGACCGGCGCCGCGCAGGAGCTGCCGTCGGGTGACGCCGCTCATGGCCGTTCCTCCGGCAGACGGAAGCGCCCGGTGATCATCGCGCGCACGCCGTTCACCGGCCCGGTCAGCAGTACCATCACGAGGTGGACGACGAGGAAGAGGACGAGGAGCCAGGCGGTGATGAAGTGGACCGAGCGCGCGCTCTGCCGCCCGGCGAAGAGGTCGGGAAGCCAGGGCAGCGTCGCGTCCATGCCCGGCGACATCGCCAGCCCGCTCAGCACCATCGCGGGCAGGAGGAGGACGAGCACCCCGAGATAGGCGAGCTTCTGCAGGGTGTTGTAGCCGCGCGCCGCCTCGCCCTTCGGGAAGTCGAGCCGCGCGTGCGCCCGGATCTCGTGCCAGAGGTGGCGAGCCTTGAGCTCGCGCGCGCCGGGCAGCAGGTCGTGGGCGAGGTGCCGGTTGGCGAGGCTCGCCAGCGCGTAGGCGGCGACGCCGACGGCCAGCAGCCACGCGAAGGTCAGGTGCCAGCGCCGCGCCAGCGCGAGGTCGTAGGTCGAGGGGATCGTCGCCCAGGCAGGGAACGCCACGCGGCGCGCCCGGCCGTCGCGCTCGCTGACGCCGAGGACGCCGGTGGTGTCGATCTGCGTCTCGCCGATCCGCAGATAGCCGCGGCCGTCGGCGCTGCCGATCTCGAGCCAGGCGGGATCGGCGTTGGCGCCGTACTGGCCCCAGTAGAGCCGCGGGTGGGCGTTGAAGATCATCAGCCCGCTCATCAGCATGATGAAGAAGGTGCCGGCATTGATCCAGTGCCAGACGCGGGTAGAGAGCCGATGCCGCCGCACGATCCGCACGGGCGCGCCGGCGGCGGCCACCGGATCGGTCTCGACGCGCGCCATCGGCCCCCTCCCTCGCTATTCGTTGGTCGACGCGTCGGTCACGGCGTCGCCCAGCATCTTGTCGGGCTCGTCGGCGCAGACCGCCTGCACCGCGGCGACGAGGTCGTCGTTGGCGACCACCTCGGCGTCGTCGCCGCCCGCGGCCACGCTGCCGCCGGCCGACATCTCGCCGGAGGATTCCATCGAGCCGACGATCTGCATCTGCGTGTCGTTGTCCATGCCGGCGAACTCGCGGCAGGACATGTCGGCGAGCGCGAGGCCCGGCGCGACGATGACGGCGGCAGCGAAGGCCAGCGCGAAAGCACGGCAACCCATCTCAAAAGCTCCTGAGCGAACGCGCCCTCTGCGGCGCGTTCCACGGTGATACGGCGGCTCGGCGCGAAGTGTTACGGGATTCAACCGCACGAAACGGTGATCGGGCCTCAGCTAGCCTGCCGTGCGGCGAGCCGGTCGCGCACCAGCGCGGCCAGCTCCGCGAGATCGCCGTCGTGCACGCCGAGCGCGGTCAGGCCCTCGAGCGTCAGCATCAGATAGTCGGCATTCGGGCCGTTCGAGCCCGCGGCGCGGCCGATCACCTCGGCCTGCGCCGCGAGACTGAGGCCGCCGCGGTACTGCGCGTGCGCGCGGTTCGAGACGTAGGCGAGCGCCTCGACCGTGGTGCCGTCGCCGAGCGCGACCGGCAGGCGGCGCTCGTCGTAGGCGTCGGAGATCAGCTCGCGCGCGCGGAGATAGGCGATGGTCGCGTCAGCGGCGACTGCATCCACCCGGTAGGCGAGGCCCTCGCAGGCGCCGGCCTCGTCGCGGTCGAGCGCGAGGACGAGACCAGGCGCCTCGGGGGTGCCGCGGTAGTGGATCGAGGCCATGCAGAACGCGCGGCGCCAGCCGTCGAGCCGCGCCGGGCGCCGCTCGACGAAATCGAAGCCCGGATGCCAGATCAGCGAGCCGTAGCCGAAGATCCAGAGATCGCCCGTCATGCCCGTGCCCGTCGGTTTCGTGCTGTCCCTGCCGGCATGGCTGGGGTATGCGCGGCCGGCGGCCTCGGGGGGTAGTGCATGCGCGTCATCTTGGCAATCGCCGCCTTCGTCGTCGTGCTGGCGGTCGGCTGGTCGGGCTTCTGGTACTGGCAGGCCGGCTTGCGCCAGCGCGCGATCGAGGACTGGCTGGCCCAGCGCCGCGCCGACGGCTGGGTCGCCGAGGCGAGCGAGATCCGCGTCGCGGGCTTCCCGAGCCGGGTCGACGTGCTGGTGAAGGGGCTCGAGCTCGCCGACCCCGACGCCGGCTGGTCGTGGCAGGCCGAGGAGCTGCAGGTGCTGTCGCTGTCCTACAAGCCGCACCATGTCATCGCGGTGCTGCCGGGCGAGCAGATCCTCGCCACGCCCTACGAAACGCTGCGCCTGCACGGCGACACGCTGCGCGGCTCGGTGATCTTCCGGCCGACGCCGCGGCTCGAGCTGGACCACATGACCTTCGAGCTCGGCAACCTCACCGTCGCCGGCGACTCGGGCTGGTCGGCGACGATCGACAAGGCGATCCTCGCCACGCGCCAGTCGACGCGCGACGGCGCCAAGCCGTTCGCGCACGACCTCGCCTTCAACGCCGAGGGGCTGGCGCTGCCGCCCGAGGTGCTGGCAGCGCTGCGCGTGGAGGACGTGCTGCCGGCCAGAATCGGCACGGTGGCGCTCGATGCGACGATCGGCTTCGACCGGGCCTGGGACCGGCCGGCGCTCGAGGCGGGCAACCCCACGCTCGAGGACGTGCGGATCCGCGACCTGTCGCTGACCTGGGGCAAGCTCGACCTGCGCGGCCGCGGCGATCTCACGGTCGACGCGCAGGGCTTCGCCGAAGGGCGCATCGACTGGCGCGCGCGCGACTGGCGCGAGATGATCGACCTCGCCGAGCGCGGCGGGCTGAACAGCGCGCTCGCCGGCACGCTGCGCACCGGACTCGGGCTACTGCAGCGGTTCTCCGGCAGCGGCGACGCGCTCGAGGTACCGCTCGACTTTGCCAACGGCCGCGCTTCGCTCGGGCCGATCCCCATCGGCGCGGCGCCGCGGCTGGCGCGGCGATAGCCGCCGGCATGGCGCCGCCGGCGCGCGCCATGTTAAGAGACGGCGACCACGGGCGCAGGCGGAGAAGGAGAGCCGGATGGCGCGACGCGCCGGCAGCGCAGACCTGCCGCTTCACGGCGGCCGCGTGCCGGCCTGGCTCGGCCAGCGCATGACCCGGCTCGGCGTCGTCATTGCCGAGGCGATCCTGATCGAGTACGGCCGCGACGAGTTCCTGCGCCGGCTCGCGCATCCGTTCTGGTTCCAGAGCTTCGGCGCCGTCATGGGCATGGACTGGCATTCGTCGGGGATCACCACGAGCGTTCTCGGCGCGCTGAAGCGCGGCCTCGCCACGCGCCCCGACCTTGGTCTCGTGGTCTGCGGCGGCCGCGGCAGCGCCTCGCGCCGCACGCCCGACGAGCTGCTCGCCGCCGGCGAGCGCACCGGGCTCGACGGCGCGGCGCTCGGGCAGGCAAGCCGGCTGGTCGCCAAGGTCGACTCCGCGGCGGTGCAGGACGGCTTCGAGCTCTACCTGCACGGCTTCGTGCTGGCCGATGATGGCCGCTGGGTGGTGGTGCAGCAGGGCATGAACGGGGCGAGCCGCACCGCGCGGCGCTATCACTGGCGCTCGGAGGGGCTCACGAGCTTCGTCGACGCGCCGCACGCGGCGATCGACGGCGAGAACCAGGGCGAGATCGTCAACCTGACCGACGCGCGCGCCGCGGCCGCCCGGTGCGCGCAGGTGGCGCTCCTCGCCGACCTCGGGCCC
>JBDHSS010000174.1:0-6508 GCA_039808205.1 Paracoccaceae bacterium
CTGCACGATCGAGAGCAGCGAATCGAGCCCCGAGAGCGCCTTCGACTGCACCGGCACGCCGAGGACCGGCACGCGGGTCTTCGCCGCCAGCATGCCCGGCAGGTGCGCGGCGCCGCCGGCGCCGGCGACGATGGCGCGGAGGCCGCGCGCGGCCGCGGCATCGGCATAGGCGAACAGCCGGTCGGGCGTCCGGTGCGCCGAGACGATGCGCACCTCGTGCGCGACGCCGAGCGCATCGAGCACCTCGGTGGCGGCGCGCATGGTGTCCCAGTCGGACTGGCTGCCCATCACGATGCCGATCAGCGGCGCGGTCATGCTCGCGAGGCTCCCTGCACAGGAAAGGCGGCGACTATAGCCGGCGACGGTCCCGGCGCAAGCCGGGGTTGGCGAGGGAGCACCCCCGGCCGCCGCCCGGTGCCGGCGCGCGAGGGCTCGCACCGGCCATGTTTCGAGCCTCGGCTCGAAACCCGCCGGAGCCCGAGGGCTCCGGCGGCGGCGCGTGCCGCGCCGATGGCCCCCGGGCCGGGCTCCGCCCTGGCGGCGTCAGTCGAGGCCCGAGCGCAGCCGCGCCAGTGCCGCCCTGAGGTCGCGATAGAGCGACTCGCGCTCCCAGGGGCTCAGGAAGGCGCCGAGCTCGATCTCCCGGCCGTTGCCCTGCAGCGTCAGGTAGCGCTCGATCCGCGCGTCGTCGCGGATGCGGACCTGCACCCAGAACGGATTGGCGTGCCAGCGCCGCACCCGGCCCTGCGGCTCGCGGCGCTCGACGGTGATGAGGTCGTGCCAGAGCTTGAGCTCCTCGCGCAGGCGCCCGTCGCGCTGGTTGCGCCGCAGCGCCAGGTAGAGCGCGGCAAGCGCGGCAACGAGGAACGGCAGCAGCCCCCAGGCGGCGCGGCTGCCGGCGAGCGCCACCAGGGGCGCCGCGAGCCCGGCGGCGAGGAGCGCCATCAGCCAGGTGCCGCCGGCGCGGGTCAGCGAGCGGTTCGGCCACAGCGTCAGCGTCAGGATCGGCGGATCGGCGCGCCGAAACGGATCGGGGGCGGGCGCCCCGGCCCCCGCCCCCGATCCCGAGCCGTCCGGCATCGCCGCCTCAGTGGCGCGCGCCGCTGTGGTCCCACATGTCGGGCGTCGGCAGCGTCTCGAAGGTGTGCGCCGGCGGCGGGTTCGACAGCGTCCACTCGAGCGTCGGATCGGGCTGCGGCCCCCAGTAGGCGGGCTCGGTCACCCGCTGGCCGTAGCGCAGCGTGTAGAACACGATCCAGAAGAAGAACAGGAACGACAGCCCCGACAGGAAGGCGCCGTACGACGACACCTCGTTCCAGAGCGAGAACTGCACCGGATAGTCCATGTAGCGCCGCGGCATGCCCTGCCGCCCGAGGAAGTGCTGCGGGAAGAACGTGACGTTGACGCCGACGAACATCATCCAGAAGTGCAGCTTTCCGGCCCACTCCGGGTACTGGCGGCCGGACATCTTGCCGATCCAGTAGTAGACGCCGGCGAAGATCGCGAAGGCCGCGCCGATGCTCATCACGTAGTGGAAGTGCGCCACCACGTAGTAGGTGTCGTGATAGGTGCGGTCGATCGCGGCCTGCGAGAGCACGATGCCGGTGACGCCGCCGATGGTGAACAGGAACAGGAAGCCGAGCGCCCAGAGCATCGGCGTCTTGAACTCGACCGAGCCGCCCCACATCGTGGCGATCCACGAGAAGATCTTCACGCCCGTCGGCACCGCGATCACCATCGTCGCCAGCATGAAGTAGCTCTGCTGGGTGATCGACATGCCGACCGTGTACATGTGGTGCGCCCAGACCACGAAGCCGATCGCGCCGATGGCGATCATCGCGTAGACCATCGGCAGGTAGCCGAAGATCGGCTTGCGCGAGAAGGTCGAGACCACGTGGCTGATGATGCCGAACCCGGGCACGATGACGATGTAGACCTCGGGGTGGCCGAAGAACCACAGCAGGTGCTGGTAGAGGATCGGGTCGCCGCCGCCCGACGGGTCGAAGAACGTCGTCCCGAAGTTGCGGTCGGTGAGAAGCATCGTGACCGCGCCGGCGAGCACCGGCAGCGCGAGCAGGATCATGAACGCGGTGACCATGATCGACCAGGCGAAGAGCGGCACCTTGTGCAGCGTCATGCCCGGGGCGCGCATGTTCATGAAGGTGGTGATCATGTTGATCGCGCCGAGGATCGACGATGCGCCGGACAGGTGGACGGCGAAGATCGCGAAGTCCATCGACATGCCGGATTCGGTCGTCGATAGCGGCGCGTAGAGCACCCAGCCGACGCCGCTGCCGGTCAGCCCGTCGCCGCCGGGCACCAGGATCGACAGGATCGCCATCGTCGCGCCGGCGACGAACAGCCAGAAGCTGAGGTTGTTGAGCCGCGGGAACGCCATGTCGGGCGCGCCGATCATCAGCGGCATGAAGTAGTTGCCGAAGCCGCCAAAGAGTGCCGGGATCACCACGAAGAACATCATCAGGATGCCGTGGCCGGTGATCAGCACGTTCCAGAGATGGCCGTTCGCCTCGCCGTCGACGGTCAGGAACTGCACCCCCGGATGCATGAGCTCGAGGCGCATGAACATCGAGAAGGCGACGGCGACGAGGCCGAGCGTCGCCGAGACCACGATGTAGAGGATGCCGATATCCTTGTGGTTCGTGGACATGAACCACCGGGTGAAGAAGCCCGGCTCGTCGTGGTGATCTGCGTGCGAATGGGCGGCTGCGTCGGCCATGTGCTTGCTGCTCCTGCGGAGTCCGTCCGGGCTCCCCGGGGCCCGGTCTCTCCTCCCTGTCTAACGCGAGGGTGATCGGAGCTTCAACCCCTCTTGGCCGCGTGATCGGGTCGCAGCGGGGTTGACCCGTCCGGGCGGCGGCGCGATCAGGGCGGATGGACAGCGCGGGCGTCGGTCGCACGGAGAGCCGCCTCGCCGGGCTCCTGCCCGGCCAGCGGCTGGCGCGCGGGGTGGCGCGGCTGCTCCGGACGCTCGACTTCGCGCCGCTCGTCGAGTTCGTGCCGGCGCCGGGCCTGCGCGTCGACGTGGCCGCGCTCGGGCCGAAGGGCGAGATCTGGGTCGTCGAGTGCAAGTCGAGCCGGGCCGACTTCGTCGCCGACCTGAAGTGGAGTGGCTATCTCGAGTGGTGCGACCGCTACTTCTGGGCGGTCGACGCCGCGTTCCCGGCCGAATTGCTGCCGCCCGATGCGGGGCTCATCCTCGCCGACGCCTGGGACGGCGAGGTCGTCCGCTGGCCGGAGGCGCATCCGCTTCCCGGCGCGCGGCGGCGGGCGCTGGTGCAGCGCTTCGCCCGCACCGCGGCGCTGCGGCTGGCCGTTGCAGGCGACCCGGAGATCGGGCTCCAGCGCTAGGCATGGAACCGGCGCGCGGCACCGGCTAGTCTCCGCCCCATGACTCGCATCCCCCGCCTGCTCGGCCTCGTCCTCCTCCTCCTCGCCGGCGCGCCGCGCGCGCCTTTCGCCGCGACGGTGCCGGCGGAGGGGCAGTGCGTCGTGCTCCTGCACGGGCTCGGGCGCAGCGAGAACTCGCTCTTCGTGATGGAGGAGATGCTCGCGGCCGACGGGTTCCGGGTGGTGAACCTCGGCTATCCCTCGACGGAGGCCTCGATCGCCGATCTGCTCGCCCACGTCGGCAAGGCAGTCGCCGAATGCGGCGACCAGCGGGTGAACTTCGTCACCCATTCGATGGGCGGGATCCTGGCGCGGGCCTGGCTGGCGCGGAACCACCCCGCCGACCTCGGCCGCGTGGTGATGCTGGCGCCGCCGAACCATGGCGCCGAGGTGGCGGACGCGCTCGGCGACCTCGCGCTCTTCCGCACGCTGACCGGCCCCGCCGGCAACGAGCTGCGCACCGGGCCCGAGGCGGTGCCGAACCGGCTCGGGCCGGTTGACTTCGAGCTCGGGGTGATCGCGGGCGACCGCTCGCTCAACCCGTTGTTCTCCAGCATGATCTCCGGCCCGGATGACGGCATGGTGTCGGTCGCGAGCACCCGCATCGAGGGCATGACCGATCACATCGTGCTGCCGACGACCCACACCTTCATGATGAACAACCCGCTGGTGATCGCGCAGACCATCACCTTCCTGCAGACCGGCGCCTTCGATCACACGCTGACGCTGCGCGAGGTGGTGCGGCGGATGACCTCGCGGCGCTAGGCTACTCGGCGGCGGCCGCCGCCGTTCGCCGGGCGCGCAAGAGGTCGAGGAGTGCCGGCATGTGGTCGGGGTAGTCCGGCGGGAACGTCCAGTAGTGGACGCCGCCCGGCGAGAGGCCGGTAGCGAGGCCGCGCTCGACGGGCGACAGGTGGAAGAGGAGCGTCATCAGCACGTCGTTGCTGACCCACGGGTCGTCGTACCAGAAGGTGTGCGAGCTCGCCGCGAGCGCCGGCATCGCCGCGGGATGCACCTGCAGGATCTCCATGCCGTCGGCGGCGGAGGCGGCGAGGAGCCGCTCGCTCTCGGCGCCGGAGAGCTCGCGCAGGTCCGGGCGGCCGGCGCGCGAGCCGCGGTTGACCACGGCGGCGAGGCGCAGCGCGCTGTCGCCCATGTTGACCGCGGTCGTCACCCGGCGGACGAACGGCGCATAGGCCGCGAGGTCGCTGGCGAAACCGCGGAAGTCGGCGTCGGGTGCGGCGTGGTAGACCTCGCCAAGGCGCAGCGTGGCGGGCGCGGCATCCGCGGCCAGGAGCCGCAGGCCGGCGCTGCCGACGGTGCCGCCGGCGCTGTAGGTGAAGACGTCGATCTCGTGCGCGTCGGTGTGCGCGGCGAGGAGCCGGATCAGCTCGGCCAGGTGCGGCGCGCCGCCGAAGGCCGTCTCGATGTCGCGCGGATAGCGCAGGAAGTTCTCCGCCGTCGGCCAGGCGAACAGCACGACGACCGAGTTGCCGGCAGTGTAGTGCCGCAGCTGCGTCGCCTGGCCGGCGGCGCGCTCCACGGTGGTGTTGGCGCCGTGGACGTAGATCACGATGTCGCGGTCGCGGGTCGCGGCGAGGGCGGCGTTGATCCCGGCGAACCAGTCGGCGGCATCGGCCGGATCCTCGCCCGGCGCGAGTGCCGCGGCCTCGCGCATCGCCATGAGGTGGATGAACGGGCGGTCGCCGCCGTCGCGCACGGTCCAGGCGAGCAGCTGGTCGAGCGAGGCGTCCTCGCTGCCGACGCGCAGGTCGGCGGTGCCGAAGTGGAGCTGGCGATCCGGGGCGACGGTGTAGACGCGGGCGTCGCGCGGCCCGACCGGCAGGCGGTTGGTGGCGTAGAACACCTGGAGCGCGTTGCTGGCGAAGAGCTCGGGGCCGGCGTCGAACAGCGTCTCGCCGCCCTTCTGGAACAGGAGCGGCGGCGGCATCAGCCGCATCGGCGGATGGTGCATCGCAGCCGCAATGGTGACGCCGGCGACCGCCAGCAGCGCGAGGCCGATCCAGCGCAGCATCAGCGGCGCTTGCCGCTCGGCCCGCCGCGTCGGGCGGCGCGGGCGCGCTCGGCGGCGGCGCGTAGCTCCTCGGCGATCTCCTCGGCCTCGTCGGGCTCGAAGTCGAGCGGCAGCTCGATGGCGTCGGTCTCGATGTAGAGGCGGACCATGCCCTCGGTGGTCGGGCCGATCTGCAGGTTTGCCGCCACGTCGCTCTCGCGGTTGATGCCCATGCGCCTTCTCCGCTGCCGGAGCGCCGAGCATCGCCAGCGCCTCCGGCGGGCGCAAGGGGCGAGTTGCGGCGTTTCCCTCGCGCACGCGGCATTGCGGCCCGCGGCGCGGCAGGCTAGGGTCGGTGCAATCCGTTGGGGTGCCCCGTCGCGGGGCTGAGAGGCCGAGGCCAACCCATCGAACCTGATCCGGGCAATGCCGGCGTAGGGAACGGGCCAAGTCGTGACCTGGAAAGTCCCCCATCGCCGGCCGAGCCCCTCGACAAGGACGGCGGATGGCGAGGGTTGCCAAGGCGCTGACGATCGCAGGCTCCGACTCCGGCGGCGGCGCTGGCGTGCAGGCCGATCTCAAGGCGTTTTCCGCGCTCGGCGTCTATGGCGCCAGCGTCGTCACGGCGATCACCGCCCAGAACACCGCCGCGGTCGTCGCCGTCGCCGAGGTCGCGCCCGAGATGGTGGCGGCGCAGCTCGACGCGGTGCTCGCCGACATCGCGATCGACGCGGCCAAGGTCGGGATGCTGTTCTCGACGGCGGTCATCACGGCGGTCGCCGGGCGGCTCGAGCGCTTTGCGGGCGCCGTCGTCGTCGATCCGGTGATGGTCGCGAAGTCGGGCGACGCGCTGTTGCAGGCGGACGCGGTGGCAGCGCTCGCCCGCGATCTGCTGCCGCGGGCCGACCTCCTGACGCCGAACCTGCCCGAGGCGGCGCGGCTCCTCGGCGGCCCCGCGGCGCGCTCGGTCGCCGAGATGGCGGCGCAGGGCGCGGCGCTGCGCGATCTCGGCGCCGGGGCGCAGGTGCCGCAGGGCGGACACGGGCGCGGCGAGACCTGCGCCGACGTGCTGGTGACGGGCTCGGC
>JBDHSS010000175.1:0-6491 GCA_039808205.1 Paracoccaceae bacterium
CAGATCGTGCTGCGGCAAGCCGGCGTGCTGGCCATCGCCACCGTCGTCGGCTGGCTGGCCGGCTGGTCGATCCCCGCCAACCGCAGGTAGAGGTGCGTCTCGCCACCCGCCGGCTCGAGGAGCTCGAGCGTCGCCGGCACCGCCAGGTGCGGGCCGGCCGGCGCGGCGAGCGTCAGCTCGTCGGGGCGGATGCCGACGAGATCGGCGCCCGCCGGCAGCGCCTCGGGCAGCCCGCCCTGCTGGCGCAGCCAGTCCGTCGGCACGAGGTTCATCGGCGGCGTTCCGATGAAGCCCGCGACGAACAGCGTCGCCGGCCGGTCGAAGACTTCCTCCGGCGTGCCGATCTGCTCGACCCGGCCCGCGTTCAGCACCACCAGCCGGTCGGCCAGCGTCAGCGCCTCGATCTGGTCGTGGGTCACGTAGAGCGAGGTCGTGCCGAGCCGACGCTGCAGCCGGCGGATCTCGACGCGCATCTGCACCCGGAGCTTGGCGTCCAGGTTCGAGAGCGGCTCGTCGAACAGGAAGGCCGCGGGCTCGCGCACCAGCGCCCGCCCCATCGCCACCCGCTGCCGCTGGCCGCCGGAGAGCTGGCGCGGCTTGCGGTCGAGGAAGGCGGCGATCTCGAGCATCGCCGCCGCCTCGGCGACGCGCCGCTCGATCTCGGCCCGGGCGAAGCCGCGGTTCTTCAACCCGTAGGCGAGGTTCGCCCGCACCGTCATGTGCGGATAGAGCGCGTAGTTCTGGAACACCATGGCGATGTCCCGCTCCGCCGGCTCGAGCGCGTTCACCACCCGCTCGCCGATCCGGAGCGTGCCGGCGGTCACCGTCTCGAGGCCGGCGACCATGCGCAGGAGCGTCGACTTGCCGCAGCCCGAGGGCCCGACCAGCACGACGAGCTCGCCGTCGGCGATGTCGATCGAGACGCCGTGGATGACCTCGGTCGGGCCATAGCTCTTGCGGACATCCTGGAGCGAGACCGTCGCCACCTACTTCTCCGTTTCCACGAGGCCCTTCACGAACCAGCGCTGCATCAGGACGACGACGAGGATCGGCGGCGCGATCGCGAGCACGCACGTCACCATGACCAGGTGCCAGGGCGTGGTGGCGTCGGCGAAGGAGATCATCTTGCGAAGCGCGATGACGATGGTGTTCATCGAGTTCGAGTTGGTGACGAGCAGCGGCCAGAGGTACTGCGTCCAGCCGTAGATGAAGAGGATGACGAAGAGCGCCGCGACGTTGGTGGCCGAGAGCGGCAGCAGAATGTCCTTGAAGAAGCGCCAGGGCCCCGCGCCATCGACGCGCGCCGCCTCGAGCAGCTCGTTCGGGATCGTCATGAAGAACTGCCGGAACAGGAGCGTCGCCGTCGCGGACGCGATCAGCGGCAGGATCAGCCCCGCATAGGTGTCGATCAGGCCGAGATCGACCATCACCTTGTAGGTCGGCAGGATCCTCACCTCGACCGGCAGCATCAGGGTGATGAAGATCAGCCAGAAGAACGCCATCCGGAGCGGGAAGCGGAAGAAGACGATGGCATAGGCCGAGGTGATCGAGATGACGATCTTGCCCGTGGCGATCGCGATGGCGACGATCGTGGTGTTGAGAATGAGCCGCCCGACGCTGACGCCGCCGATCTGCCGCACGCCGCCGCCGAGCGCCTCGGCGTAGTTCGCGACCAGCTCGCGCCCGGGCAGCAGCGGCAGCGGCGGGCGCAGGATCGCCTGCAGCGTGTGGGTCGACGCGACGAAGACGTACCAGATCGGAAAGGCGACGACGATCGCGCCGAGGATCAGCAGAAGGTGCGCGACCGCCTGGCCGCCGCGGCTGGCGCCGACCATGGAGCTCTCAGCCATAGTGCACCTTCCGCTCGACGTAGCGGAACTGGAAGGCGGTCAGCGCGATCACGATCGCCATCAGGATCACCGACTGCGCCGCCGAGGCGCCGAGCTCGAGGTTCACGAAGCCGTCGTTGTAGACCTTGTAGACCAGCGTCTCGGTGGCCTTGCCCGGGCCGCCGCTCGTCACCGCGTGGATGATGCCGAAGGTGTCGAAGAGCGCATAGACGGTGTTGACGACGAGGAGGAAGAAGGTGGTGGGCGCGAGCAGCGGAAAGACGATGGTCCAGAACCGCCGGGCGGAGCCCGCGCCGTCGATGGCCGCGGCCTCGATCAGCGACTTCGGGATCGACTGCAGCCCGGCGACGAAGAACAGGAAGTTGTAGCTGATCTGCTTCCACGAGGCGGCGCCGATGACGAGCGCCATCGCCTGGCTGCCGTTCAGGAGCGGATCCCAGTCGATGCCGATCCGGCGCAGCGGCAGGGCCAGCGTCCCGAACGAGGGGTTGAACAGGAAGAGCCACAGCATCCCGGCGATCGCCGCCGCGACCGCATAGGGCCAGATCAGCAGCGTCCGGTAGAAGCCCCTGCCGCGGACGATCTTCTCCGCCTGCACCGCAAGGACGAGGGCGACCGTCATCGAGAGGAACGCGGTCCAGAACGAGAAGACCGCGGTGACCTTGACCGAGTTGAGATAGGCCGGATCGGCCAGCACCCGGCGGAAGTTGGCGAGCCCGACGAACTCGGTCCTGAGCCCGAATGGATCCTCGCGCAGCATCGACTGGCGCAGCGCCTGCCCCGCCGGCCAGTAGAAGAAGACGAGGCTGATCGCGAGCTGCGGCGCAACGAGCAGGTAGGGCAGGAACCGGTGCGGAAAGGTGGCGCGCATGTCAGCCGGCCTCCGGGCGCAAGACCGGGGCCTTCACGCGCGCCCCCATCGGCGAGCCCAGGAGCAACCCAAGCGATCCGCCCGCTTCCCCGGACGACGTTCCGACGGCCTGCACCGACCCCTGGCTTTCATACGGCCTTGAAACCTGGAGAGCAGTCGTTTTCCGGCCACAGCCGGAAAACCAGCAAAGAAGACTCTGCGCGCACCGCGCGCACATCTTCGCGGCAAAGGCCGCGCCCCGCCCAAGCCGCCGCCTCCCCGCCAGCCATCCGGGCACCGAGGCGGCGCCTGCGCCGCCTCCCGGCGGCGGGGGGCTCGATGCCCCCCGCCGCCGGGCCCCCGGAGCGAGCCTGGCGCTCAGTTGCCGACCGCCTGCGCGATCGCCGCGTTCCCCCGCGCGACCGCCGCATCGAGCGCGGCCTGCGCCGTCTCCTGCCCGGCCAGCATCTTCTCGAACTCCTCGTTCTCGATGTCGCGCACCTGCGGCAGGTTGACGAGGCGCACGCCCTTCGAGTTCGGGGTGGGCGGCTTGCCCATCATCTGGATGATCGGCTGCTCGCGGCCCGGGTTCTTGTCGTAGAAGCCCGATGCCTTGGTCGCCTCGTAGGCCGCCATCGTCACCGGCAGGTAGCCCGACGTCTGGTGCAGGTACTCCTGCACGTCGGTCCGCGAGAGGTACTCGAAGAACGCCGCGACCCCCTTGTAGGTCGCCTCCGACTTGCCGCCGAACACCCAGAGGCTGGCGCCGCCCGGAATGGTGTTCTGCGGCGCGTTCGGCGCGTCGCTGTCGTAGGGCAGCGGCCCGGTGCCGTAGTTCATGCCGGACTTGATGATGTCGCCGATGCCGCCGGAGCTGTCGGTGTAGATGCCGCACTCGCCGGCGAGGAAGATCTGCTTCGCCTCCGAGGTGCGGCCGCCGTACTTGAAGGTGCCGTCACGCGCGAGGTCGGCGATCGCCTGGAAGTGGTTCACGTAGATCGGCGCGTTGATCTTGAGCTCGACGTCGCTGCCGGCGAGGCCGTTCTCGTTGGTGCCATAGGGCACGTCGTTCCAGGCGGCGAAGTTCTCGAGGTGGATCCAGGTCAGCCAGGCCGAGGTATAGCCGCAGGGCGCGGCGCCCGAGGCCTTGATCTTCCTCGCCGCGTCCCAGACCTCGTTCCAGGTCTTCGGCGGATTGCTGGTGTCGAGCCCGGCCTTCTCGAAGATGTCCTTGTTGAAGTAGAGGATCGGCGAGGACGAGTTGTAGGGGAAGCTCAGCATGGTGCCGTCGGGCTTGGAGTAGTAGGCGACGATGCCCGGCAGGTACTGCGACTTGTCGAAGGCGGCGCCCGCCTCGGTCAGCACGTCGGCGACCGGCTTGATCGCACCCTCGGCCGCCATCATCACCCCGGTGCCGACGTCGAAGACCTGCAGGATGTCGGGGGCCTGGCCGGCGCGGAAGGCGGCGATGCCGGCGTTCAGCGTCTCGGGATAGCTGCCCTTGAACACCGGCGTGACCTTGAAGTCCGACTGGCTGGCGTTGAAGTCGCCGGCGATCTTCTCGACCACCTCGTTGTTGGCGCCGGCCATGGCGTGCCACCAGCTGATGTCGGTGACGGCGAAGGCCGGCGAGGCGGCGGCGAGCGCGGCGACCGCCGCGGACAGCAGAAGCTTCATGACGGGTCGGTTCTCCCTCTGGCCGTTCGGACGGGTTCCCGTCCGGTGCTTGGGCGCCGGTTGCCCGGCGCCATCGTCAGCATAGCAACGACGCGCGGCAAGTGAAGGTTTCATGCCGCGCTTTCAGCGAGGACCCGGCCCGTCCGGGGAATCGCGCTCCACCCGGCGGCGGCGGGCGGCGTCGAGGCCCGCGCGCTCGATGCGGCCCTCGAGCCCCCAGCCGATGAGGAGCCCCGCGAGAAAGCCGCCGAGGTGCGCCTGCCAGGCGAGCCCCGCCGTCGGGCCGGAGGACATCAGCGCCGGCCAGTAGAGCATCACGAGGTTGATGCCGACGAGGACGAGGATCCGGCGCAGGACCGGCGTCGTCGCCCGGCCCGCGCGCTGGTGCCGGCGCCAGTCCCAGGCGATCCAGACGCCGAGAAAGCCGAAGACCGCACCCGAGGCGCCGACCATCGGAAACGCGGCGCGCACGAGGAGGCCGAAGACCGCGCCGCCGGCGATGGCGCTGGCGACAAAGATCGGCAGCACGCTGCGCGCGCCGTAGCGATCGGCGACGAAGCGGCCGAGCGCGAGCAGGATCGTCATGTTCATCGCCATGTGCAGCATCGAGGCGTGCAGGAAGGCGTGGGTAAGGAACATGGTGAACGGCTGCGCCGCAAAGAGCGGCCGGGCGCCGTGCAGCAGGCCCGGCCAGAAGCCGCCGGCCAGGATCACCCGGCTCCGGAGCGTCGGGTCGGCGATCCAGCCGGCATCGGCGAGGCTCAAGAGCGCCTCGATGGCGGCAATGACGCCGACGAGCACGAGGAGCGAGGCGGGCATCGGCCCGCGCGGGTCGGGAACGGGCTTCATGCGCCGCACCATATCCGCGCCGCGCTGGCACCCGCCAGCCCCTCGCGACGCGATCGCAGCCTCGGGATGCGCCGCGAAGAAATTTGCCGCCCGCATGGCCTTTGCCGCGCTGCGGTGCAAATCTCCCGCCATGACCCCGCCCGCGCTCGCCTTCGACGCCGTCGAGAAGTCCTATCCCACGGCGCAGGGTCCGGTGCGGGTGCTCGCGGGCGTCAGCTTCGCGCTCGCCCCCGGGGCAAGCCTCGCGCTCACCGGCGAATCGGGCAGCGGCAAGAGCACGCTCCTGCACCTCGCCGCCGGCCTCGACGCGCCGGACGCCGGGTCGATCCACGTCGCCGGCACTGCCATTGATGGACTGGGCGATGCCGGCCGGGCGCGGCTGCGGCGCGAGGCGATCGGGCTCGTGTTCCAGCAGTTCAACCTGATCCCGAGCCTCGACGTCGCCGCGAACCTCGCGTTCCAGGCGCGGATCGCCGGCCGGCACGATGCGGCCTGGACGGCGGAGCTCGCGCGCCGCCTCGGGCTCGAGGGTCTGCTCGACCGCTATCCCGAGGCGCTTTCGGGCGGCCAGCAGCAACGGGCGGCGATCGGCCGGGCGCTGGCGGCGCGGCCCGCGCTCGTCCTTGCCGACGAGCCGACCGGCAACCTCGACGAGGCGACGGCGGACGCGGTCATGGCGCTCTTTCTCGATCTCGTCGCCGCGGCCGGCGCGGCGCTCCTTCTCGTCACCCACAGCAGCCGGCTCGCGGCCCGGGCCGACGCGCGGGTCCGCCTGCACACTGGGCGGCTCGAATGACGGCGCTCGCGCGCGGCTGGCCGGTGCTCGCGGCACTCCTCGGCCACTGGCGGCGGCATCCGGTCGAGCTCGCCACGCTTCTCGCCGGCCTCGCGGTCGCCACCGCGCTCTGGAGCGGCGTGCAGGCGCTGAACGCCGAGGCCCGGGCGAGCTACGCGCGCGCCGCCGCGTTCCTCGGGGCGGAGACCGCAAGCGAGATCACCGCGACGGACGGCGGACGGCTGGCGCTCGCCGACTACGTGGCGCTGCGCCGTGCGGGGTGGAAGGTGTCGCCGGTGCTCGAGGGCGACCTCAGGCGCGGCGCGACCAGCCTGCACGTGGTGGGGATCGAGCCGCTGACGCTGCCGGCCGAGGCGGGCGCGCTCAGCCGCGACGCGGGGCCCGAGGCGCTGCGCGACTTCCTGCTGCCGCCCTATCGCGCGCTGGCCGCACCGGAGACGGTGGCCGCGCTGGCCGACGCGCGCGACCT
>JBDHSS010000176.1:0-6450 GCA_039808205.1 Paracoccaceae bacterium
AGACGTTCATGTGCGGATAGAGCGCGTAGCTCTGGAACACCATGGCGATGCCGCGCTTCGACGGCGCGAGGTCGTTGACCCGCTGGCCGTCGAACAGCATGTCGCCCGAGGTGATGTCCTCGAGCCCGGCGATCAGGCGCAGGAGCGTGGACTTGCCGCAGCCCGAGGGGCCGACGAAGACCATGAACTCGCCGTCCTCGATCTCGAGGTCCACGCCCTTGATGACGTTGACCACACCGTAGGACTTGCGCACGTCCCGGAGCTGAAGTTGCGCCATGTCTCGTTTCCCCGGAGTTAGCCCTTGACGCCGCCGGCGGTCAGGCCCGCGACGATCTTGCGCTGGAAGATCAGCACCAGGACGATGAGCGGCAGCGTCACGATGACCGACGCCGCCATGATGATGCCCCACGGCGTCTCGTACTGCGTCGCGCCCGAGAGCAGCGCGATCGCCACCGGCACGGTCCGCGTGGTGTTGGACGAGGTGAAGGTCAGCGCGAACAGGAACTCGTTCCAGGCGCCGATGAAGGCGAGGAGCCCGGTCGTCACCAGTGCCGGCCACATCAGCGGCATGAACACCTTGGTGATGATGACCCAAGGGGTCGCGCCGTCGACGATCGCCGCCTCCTCGATCTCGATCGGGAGATCCCGCATGAAGGTGGTCAGCACCCAGACGGTGAACGGCAGGGTGAAGATCGTGTAGCTGATGATGAGCGCCCAGGGCGTGTTGAAGACGCCGATGAAGCGCACGAGCTCGAAGAGGCCGGCGAGCACCGCGATCTGCGGGAACATCGACACGCCGAGGATGGTGAGGAGCAGGAGCGTCCGGCCGCGGAACTGCACGCGGGCGAGCGCATAGGAGGCGGTGACGCCGAGGAGGAGCGCGAGCGCCACCGTCAGCGTCGCCACGAACACCGAGTTCAGGATGTTGCGCGGGAACTCGCCCTGCTGCATCACGCTGACGTAGTTGGCGAAGTTCAGCTCGGTCGGCCAGTAGCTGACCTGAAAGAGCGCGGTGCCGCTCTTGAAGCTGGTGATGATCGCGTAATAAAACGGAAAGACCGCGACGACGACGATCACCACGACGGCGAGGTAGAACAGGCCGTTCTTGACGAGGGTCATTGCTTCTGCCCTCCGAGGTCGACCTTGCCGAGCCAGATGTAGAGCACGACCGACAGCGCGATGATGAGGAAGAGCAGCGTCGACTGCGCCGAGCCGTAGGCGAACTTGTCGAAGTCGATCAGGTTCTCGCGGCTGATGACCGACATCGTCTTCGTCGCCTTGGAGTTCGGCGTCAGCACGTAGATGAGATCGAAGATCCGCAGCGCGTCGAGCAGGCGGAAGATCACGGCCACCATCAGCGCCGGCTTCACCAAGGGCAGCGTGACGCGGAAGAACACCTTGACCGGGTGGATGCCGTCGATCTTCGCCGCCTCGTACATGTCGCGCGGGATCATCTGCAGGCCGGCGAGGCAGAGCAGCGCCATGAACGGCGTCGTCTTCCAGATGTCGACGATGAGGACCGCATACATCGCGGTATCGACGTTCGCGGTCCAGGCGATCTTCTGCTCGATGAGCCCGAGCCGCATCAGGAGGTCGTTGACCATGCCGAACTGGTCGTTGAACAGCCACGCCCAGAGCTTGGCCGAGACGATGGTCGGGATCGCCCACGGGATCAGGATCGCCGCGCGGACGAGCGACCGGCCGACGAACTCGGCGTTGAGGACCAGCGCGACGAGGAGGCCGAGCACGGTCTCGATCGACACCGAGATGATCGCGAAGCGGAAGGTGTTCCAGACCGCGTTCCACCAGGCGGGGTCGGCGAGGGTGCCGCGCCAGATCACCTTGCCCGAGGAGAGCGTGCGCCAGGTCAGGTAGTTGTCGAAGCCGATGAACTTGCCGCCGGAGAGGTCGGTGAGCGAGGTATCGGTGAAGCTGAAGTAGATCGTGCGCAAGAGCGGCCAGGCGGCGACGAGGAACAGCGCGGCCATCATCGGCAGGAGGAAGAGGCGCGCGGCGCGCACCCGTTCGGCCTGCAGCTCCGATCGCTTCGCCGGCCGCCGCGCGGCCGCGTCCCTCTCCATCGCCGCCGTGGTTGCCACGTCGCGCCCTCCCCGGAACCCGCGCCCCCTGCCGCAGCGCCCGCTCGCGCTCCGGCCCGTCGTCTCAGGCCGCCGCGGGCGTGCCCCGCGGCGGACAGGGCGTCACCAGCCGCCGCCCTTCAGATCGTCGAGGTCGACCTCGAGCACCTCGAGGCTGTCCGCCGCGGTGCTGGTGCCGGCGAGCACCTCGTGGGTGGCGGTCCAGAACTTGTTCGAGACCTCGTTGTACTTGACCTTGGTCGGGGCCGACGGCCGCGGCACCGCGTTCAGGAAGATCTCCTTCCAGCGCGGGATCAGCGACTGCTGCGCGGCGATGTCGGCATCGTCGTACAGCGACTGGATCGTCGGCAGGTGGCTGAGCCGGAGCGCCGCCGCCTTCTGGAACTCGGCCGAGGCCATGTAGAGCGCGAGGTCGGTCGCGAGATCGGGATTCGGCGAGTATTTCGATACCGCGAGGTTCCAGCCGCCGAGCGTCGCCGCCGACTTGTTGTCGCCCCCGCCCGAGGGCAGCGGCGCCACGTCGAACTTGTCCTTGATCGGGCTGTCGGCGCCGTTGCCGAGCGCGTAGGCGTAGGGCCAGTTGCGCATGAAGACCGCATTGCCGGTCTGCCAGACGCCGCGGCTTTCCTCCTCGGTGTAGGAGAGCACGCCTTCGGGCGCAATTTTGCCGACCCAGCCGCGCGCCATGTCGAGCGCCTTCGCCGCGTTCTCGTTGTTGACCGATATCGTGCCGTCGGGCTCGATGATCTGGCCGCCGCCGTTCGACTTGATCCACTCGAGGCCGTTGCAGGTCAGCCCCTCGTAGGCGGCGCCCTGGAACACGTAGCCCCAGAGATCCTTCGAGCCGGCAGCGCGCTCGCCGTCCTGGATCTTCTGCGCGGTCGCGGTCATCTCGTCCCACGTCGTCGGGATCTTCTCGCCGTACTTGTCGAGCAGATCCTTGCGGTAGTAGAGCGCCGGGGCGTCGGTGAAGAACGGCAGCGCCACGAGCTTGCCGCCCACGGTCTGGCTTTCGACGATCGAGGGGAAATGGTCCTTCACCACGGGCGCGAACGCCTGGGTGAGGTCGAGGAACTGCTCGGAGAGCTGCGGCGCCCAGATCACGTCGACGAGGTAGAGGTCGATGTCCTTGTTGCCGGCGGCGAGCCAGAGCTTGTACTGGGCGAACTGGTCGGTGGTCGACGACGGCATCGGCACGAAGGTGACGGTGTTGCCGGTCTTCGCCTCCCAGGGCTTCACCAGATCCTTGTAGACCGAGATGTCGGCCCCGACCGCGCCCGAGACCAGGTTGATGTTGGCGGCGCCGGCCGTGGTGGCGACGAAGCCCGCCAGCGCCGCGCCGATGACGGCGCCGCCGCCGAGCGGCTGGAATACACCCATCCTGATCCCTCCCCAGTGCTTTGGTCGTATGCGTTCCACGCTTGGAGGTAGCCTGCGACGAAAGTACCCGGCTCGCAAGCCGGTTTGTGCGTCGGATCGCAGCTGTCGTGCCGACATGGAAAGGCCGGCGCTGCGGATGCGGCGCCGGCCTTTGGGTGGGCACTCGGGCAGAGGCCCGCGCCGCCGGGGTCAGAGGATCAGGTCGTCGGCGGTATAGGCCGCTGCATGGCGCGGGCCGTCCCAGAGCACGATGCGCAGCTCGGCCGCCGCGTCGCCGTCGGTGTTGGCGAGAAGGACCGTGTGCGAGCCCTCGTTCACGAAGCGCACGTGGCCGCCGCTCACGCCCTTGAAGCTGAATTCCTGGTTGCCGGCGACGCGGGTGTCGGCGTCGATCGCCGAAAGGTCGATCACGTCGCCCGGCGCGCGCCCGGGATTGGCAAAGTCGGTGATGATGTCGCGGGCCTGCGCTGGCGAGTCCGCCGCGAGGCGGAAGGCGAAGACGTCGTTGCCGGCGTCGCCGCGCAGCCGGTCGCCACCGGCGTCGCCGAACAGCGTGTCGTTCCCCGGACCGCCCCGCATCACGTCGCGGTTCGCGCCGCCCCTCAGCCAGTCGGAATTCTCGCCGCCGCCGATGGTGTCGTTGCCGAGCCCGCCGCGCAGGGTGTCGTCGCCGTGCCTGCCCGTCAGCGCGTCGTTGCCCGCCCCACCCTCGAGGATGGAGCCGTTACCCAGGCCGGCGATCAGCGTGTCGTCGCCGCCGCGCCCGCGCAGCGTCCCCCCGGGCCCGGCAGCGGCAATCCAGTTGTCCGCGGCGTTGCCGGTGAAGCTGGCCGTCACCTTCACCATCTCGATGTTCGCCGGCAGGTGGAAGCGCTTCTCCAGCGACGGGTTCTCGATGATGACCATGTCGTTGCCGGCGCCGGCCCGCTCGAAGATCGTCGAGTTGGCGTAGAGCACATAGGTGTCGTCGCCGAGACCGCCGGCGAAGGCGTTGCTGCCGGCGCCGTTGTTGCTGATGAACATCTCGTCGGCCGGCGTGCCGCGCAGCACGCCGGAGCCGGTGCTGAGGTGGATCCCGGCGTCGTCGATGCGCTCGTCCAGAAGCGCGCTCATCGTGCGGTGCAGCCGCTCGTCCAGGGCAGTGAGGCCGCGGCCGGTGTCGACGTCGACGAGGTTCCGGTGCTCGTCGGGGTCGCGGCCGATGTTGTAGAGCTCCTCCTGCCCGTTGGGGTAGCGGGTGAGCCGCAGGTCGCCGGTGCCGGGGATGTAGGCCCGCACCGAGACCGCGCCGTCGACCACCGTCAGCGCGACGCCCTTGCCCGAATCGGGATCGTACCAGTCGGCACGCGGGTTGCGGACCAGCGGCAGCAGGCTGTTGCCGCGCAGGTCGAGCCGCGCCGGAGCCTCGACGCGCATGAGATCGAGCACCGTCGGATAGATGTCGACGAGGCTCACCACCTGCTGGGCGTGGCCGCCGCCGGGGTGCGTCGGGTCGACGATCACCAGCGGCACCTCGCTCGCCTCGCGCCACGGCGTGTTCTTCTGCCAGCGGTCCTTGTCGCCGAGATGGAAGCCGTTGTCGCTCCAGAGCAGGATCGAGGTGTCGGCGGCCAGCGCCGGATCCGCCGCCAGCGCGTCGAGCACCTCGCCCACCTTGGCATCGGCATAGCTGACCGACGCCATGTAGGCCCACAGGTAGTCGACCCAGAGGTCCATGTCGGCGGCGATGCGGTCGTGGATCGCCATCGGCCTGTTCATCGACGAGGTGTCGACGTATTCCTCGAGTCCCGGCAGGATCGTGCCGTCCCTGAGGCTGAGCTGCAGCGCCGCGCGGATCTTGGCCGGGTCGTAGAGGGCGAAGTACTCGTCGGGCACGTACCAGTCGAGGTGCGGCCGGGTCAGCCCCACCGCCAGGAAGAACGGCTGCTTCATCCCGTGCGCGTCGCCGGTCAGGAAATCCACCGCCGCGTCGGTCGTCTGAGCATCGCGCAGGTTGTCGGGCCCGGAGTAGCGGCCGGAGGCGAAGGGCGTGGTGTGGCGCACGCCGTCGTTGCGCACCTGCGACAGCGAGCCGTCGGTCGGCGGATAGAAGAAGTCGTCGAAGAGGATGCGCTGGTTCGCGGCACTGATCGGATCGGCGTGGAAGTTCTTGCCGTACATCGCCACGTAGGTGCCGGCCTGCCGCAGCACCGCGGGCAGCGTGTCGACCGCGGCGTTGCGGGTGTACCAGGGCGTGTCGTTGTCGATCACCCCGGTCTCGCTCGGCAGCCGGCCGGTGAAGACGCTCGACCGCGACGGGTTGCAGAGCGGCACCTGGGTGACCGCCCGCTCGAAGGTGGTCCCGCGCTCCATCAGCGCGTTGATGTTCGGCGTCTGCACCATGGAAGCGAAGTGCCCCCAGTCGCGCGTCGACCGCATGTCGTCGATCGTGAACATCACGAGATTCTTGGTCGGCACGGCATTCCCCCTCTCTCGACACACCCTCACGCGCCGCCCGAGCCGCGAGTTCCCGTCGCGCCCCCCTGGCGGCCGGCGAAGCTAGGGGAGAGCCTCCGCGCGAGTCCAGCGCGAAATCGGCGGCCGGCCGCATTCTGCCGACCGCTTTACGCCGAAGGCCCTGCGCGCTACGAGCGCGCCAGCCCCGGAGCCGCCGATGCCAGAGCCCTGGACCGCCACCGTCCTCACCCTGCTGCCGGAGATGTTCCCCGGACCGCTCGGGCATTCGCTCGTCGGCCGCGCGCGCGAGCGTGATCTCTGGAGGCTCGACGTGCGCAACCTCCGCGACTGGGCGACCGACCGGCACCGCACCGTCGACGACACGCCCGCCGGCGGCGGCGCCGGCATGGTGCTGCGCGCCGACGTCGTAGGTGCCGCGCTCGACGCGGTGGCGAGCGGGCTTCCCGCGGCCGAGTGGCCGGTGATCGCGCTCTCGCCGCGCGGCCGGCGGCTCGACCAGGCGCGGGTGCGCGGG
>JBDHSS010000177.1:0-6428 GCA_039808205.1 Paracoccaceae bacterium
CCGTCGACAAATCCGTCCGCATCCGACACGACGCCCCTCGGCCTCCGCGCGTCCCGCGCTCCGGCCGACGGCCCGGCCGAGGCAGCGCCTCGGCTTGGCGGGCCGGGATTCGCGGGCCGAGGCCCGCTTCGGTCGTTCGGTGCCATCCAGGCGGCGGGGCGCGGGGGGCGCGCGATGATCGAGGCGGTGAAGATCTGGAACGAGCCCAACAACAAGTCGCACTGGGATCCGCTGCTCGATCCCGAGTGGGACCGCTTCGCGGCGATGACCCGGCTCGCCGGCGCGGCGATCCGGGCGGAGAACCCGGACCTGCCGCGGGTGCTGGGCGGCCTGTCGCCGATCGATCCGGCCTTCGTCCGGCGGCTCGCCGGCAAGGGGGCGCTCGACGAGATCGACGTGGTCGCCGTGCACGGCTTCCCGCTCGACTGGAACCTCTGGCAGATCGACGAGTGGCCGGCGAAGGTCGCCGAGATCGAGGCAGTGACGACCAAGCCCGTCTGGGTGACCGAGGTCGGGGTCTCGTCGTTCGGCTCGGAGGAGGTGCAGGCCTGGGGGGTGCGGAAGACCGCCGAGCTGCTGGTCGGGCGGGTGCCGCGGCTGCACTGGTACAGCCTCTATGACCTGCCGAAGACCTGGGAGGCGACGACGCGGCACAAGGAGGCCGAGGGCTCGTCCTACTATCGCCACTTCCACATGGGGCTCTTGCGCGAGGACGGCACGCCGAAGCCCGCGCTCGCGGCCTATGGCGACCATGCGGCCGACATGGGGCTCTGCCAGTGGTTCCACTTCGGCGACCACCGGCTCGACGAGGGCGTCGCCTGGATGCGGCGGCTCGGGGTGCGGCACGTGCGGACCGGGCTCTCGTGGGCGGATTCGTTCCGCGACGGCGCGCTCGACTGGTTCGACCGGCAGATGGCGGCGCTCGACGACTTCGCGGTGACGGTGACCTTCTGCTTCACTCCCGAGCACCGCGGCCTCGAGCCGCACCACACCAGCCCGCCGCAGGTGGCGGAGGAGTTCGCCGCGTTCTGCGCCGCGATGGTCCGCCGCTACGCGCCCGGCGGCGCCCCGGCGGCGGCGGTGCCCGCGCTCTCGGCGTGAGGGGGTGAGGCGTGGCCAAGGCGGCGTCGCACGGCCCGGCACCTGCCCCGCGCCAGGGGATGCCGAGCCCGAAGCTCGACGAGGCGGCGTTCCGCGCCCGGTTCCGCGAGCGCTTCGTAGACCCGGCCTTCGCGCCGCTGGCCGCGGAGATCGAGCGGCTGGCCGCGGTGGCCTGGGAGGCCTACGCCGCCGGGCGCAAGGCGCCGGTCACCCGCAAGGCCGGGCCGGGCCACGCCGATCCCGACTATGACCTCTCGGTCGACTGGATCGCGGCGCGCGACGCCATCCGTGCCGCCCAGGCGCGCCATGCCGGCGACGGGCCGCCGCGGGCGCTCGTCGTCAACGCCTCGCCGCGGAGCGAGCACACCTGCCCGGGCGAGATGTCGAAGAGCTGGCGGCTCGCCGGGATCGCCCGCGCGGCGCTCGAGGACGCGGGCGTTGCTGTCGAGATCCTCGACCTGTCGCGGACGACCTCGGAGTACGGGCGGCAGATCCACCCGTGCAAGGCCTGCTTCTCCACCGCAGCGCCGCTCTGCCACTGGCCGTGCTCGTGCTATCCGAACCATGCGCTCGGGCAAGTGCAGGACTGGATGAGCGAGATCTACCCGATGTGGGTCGCCGCCCACGGGGTGATGATCGTGACGCCCGTTCACTGGTACCAGGCGAGCGCGCCCCTGAAGCTGATGATGGACCGCATGGTCTGCGCCGACGGCGGCAACCCCGACCCGACGCTGACCCACGGCAAGGACGCGGCCAAGGCGAAGGCGGTGGAGCTCGCGGGCTGGGACTATCCCCGCCACCTCGCGGGCCGGCTCTTCGCGGTGGTGGTGCACGGCGATGTGGAAGGCGCCGAGAACGTCCGGCGCGCGCTCGCCGACTGGCTGCGCTTCATGAAGCTCGAGCCGGCAGGCGGGCCGGCGGAGCTCGACCGCTACATCGGCTACTGGGAGCCCTACGCCACCAGCCACGCGGCGCTCGACGCCGATCAGGCGATGCAGGCGGAGGTGAAGAACGCCGCGCTGACCCTCGCCGCGGCGCTCCTCGCCCGCCACGCCGGGCGGCTGCCCACGATCGGCGCGGATCTGGCGGAGCCGCGGCAGAAGTAGCGGGGCCGATCCTGTCGGCTTGACCCGCGCGAGGCTCTTATATATAATGAGCGTTATATGGAGATCAGTATGATCAAGCTGAAGCTGACGACCGTCGGATCCTCGATCGGCTTCATCCTGCCGGCGGAGGCGCGCAACCGCCTCGACGTCCGGAAGGGCGATGCCGTCTATCTCACCGAGGCGCCGGGCGGCGGCTGGCGGCTGACGGCGGACGATCCCGATTTCGAGCGCCAGATGGCCTTGGCCGAGGACATCATGCGCGAGGATCGCGACCTGCTGGCGGCGCTGGCGAAGCGTTGAACGACGAGGTGCGCTTCGTCGGCGAGAGCGGGGTTCTCGCCATCCACGGCAAGGAGATCGACCGACATGGCGGCCGCGACGGGCTGCGCGATCTCGGCGCCTTGCAGGCGGCCCTCTCCCGGCCCAGGCACCTCGCCGCCTACGGCACGCCCGACATTGCCGACCTCGCGGCGGCCTATGCCTTCGGGATCGCAAAGGCGCACGCCCTCGTGGACGGCAACAAGCGCACAGCCTGGATCGTCGCGCGGCTGTTTCTCGCCGACAACGGTCGCAGGCTCGATTTCGAGCGCCAGGAAGCGATCGAGGCGATGGTCGGGCTCGCGGCCGGCACGTTGCCGGAGGCGGCGTTCGCCGCCTGGCTACGGCAGCGGCTGCGCTGAAGGCTCAGTCCGGCCAGAGCGTGGAGAGCGGGAAGGAGATCGCCTCGAACGGCGGGACGCTGACCGGCTCGTCGTCCTTCAGCGCCGTCAGGAGCACCCACTGGCCGTCGCGGAGGGCGAAGGCCTCGAGGGTGCGGGCGGTGGGGTCGACGAGCCAGAGGTGGGGGACGCCGGCGGCGGCGTAGCGGCGGCGCTTGTCGGTCAGGTCGAAGCGGCGGGTGCCGGGGCTCAGCACCTCGCAGAGCCAGTCGGGGGCAAGCTCGGTCCAGGGTGCGTTTGGGAAGGCCGGCATCCGCTCGCGGCGCCAGCCGGCGAGGTCGGGGACCAGCACGTCGGCGCCGAAGTGCAGCTCGGGCTCGGCGAGGATCCACCAGCCGCCGGGACCGCCGCGGCCCTTGTGGAACGGACCGATGACCTCGTGCCCGAGCGAGGAGCCGGCGAGGGCGTGCGGGAAGGCCGGGCGCGGCTGCAGGTGCAGGACGCCGTCGACGAGCTCCGCCACCATGTGCGGCGGCGCGTCGAGGACGTCCTGGTAGGTGGCGGGACCCGGATGGTCGCGGGCGTGCTCGTTCATGGCCGCCAGCATAGCGCGCCCGGCGCGCCGCGTCACCCGGCCGGTGGCAGCAGGCGGTCGACGACGCGGCCGAGCGGCCCGCGCGACCAGGCGAGCGCCTGGTAGCCGGCGAGCACGCCCCGCGCCCAGACGAGATAGAGGCCGGGCAGCCCGAGGGCGCGGGCGAGGCGGAAGACGCGGTGGCTCCAGAAGGCGATGCCGGCCCGGGCGCGGTAGACGAGGCGGCGGCGGAGCGGCAGGCCGCGCGCGCTCGGGGCGACGCGCTTCTTCGGGCGAAGCCCGCGGCGGCGCCAGCTCAGGCGGTAGGCGAGGCCCTCGCGGCGGTGGCGGAGGCCGGCGGCCTGGGTCTCGGCCACGAAGTCGGCGGAGACCGGGTCGAGGGCGAGGCGGCCGTCGGCGCGCCCGGCCTCGATCAGGCGCAACACCTCGGGCGCCCTGACCACGACGACGTTGGTGCCGCGCGGGTCGGAGGCATGCGGCTCGACCCAGGCGTCGCCAAAGGCCACGTCGGCGGTCTCGGCGGTGACGTCGTCGCAGGCGTCGCAGGCCGGGCTCTGGAAGAAGCCCGCCCCCCAGTCGCCATCGGCCATGTCCCACCAGTGGCGGCTGACCGTGCGGCCGTCGCGCAAGCCGAGCTCGGCGACGTACCAGTTGGCCGGACGGCCCTCCGCCTTGGTGCGGAAGTCGATGCGCGCCGCCCGGTCGAGCTCGGCGCCCATCTGCCAGGCGAAGCTCTCGATCATCCGCGCGCTCTTCATGTGGCCGCAGAAGAGACCGAGGGTGAAGGGGATGCGACGGGCGAGGACGGGCTCGGCGGCGCGGAGCAGATGGATCGCCTTGACGAAGCAGGGGACGCCTGTGACGGCGTAGCGGCCGGGAACGGCACGGATCTCGGCGAGGATGCCGGAAAGCTCGACCGGGTAGTAGCGCGAGCGGGCGCCCGCGCGAAGCTCGGCTTCGGTGCGGGCGATGCGGTAGGCGAAGCGCGGGCCCGGCCCCGGAGCAGGTGCCACGTGGGCGACGCCGTCGACGAGGCCGGCACGCAGGAGCTCGGCCGCGACCCAGGTGACCATGCCGCCGGAGCTGCCCGCCTCGCGGAAGCCGGGCTCGGCGACGGCGCCGACGAAGGCCGCCGCGAAGCGGCCGAGGCGGTCGTCGCGGGCCGGCGCCTCGGGGAAGCGGGCGGCGGCGATCGCGGTCTCGTCGGCGGCGTGCGGCGAGAACGGGCAGGTGCGGGCGAGGGCGGCGGAGGGGCGGCCGAGCGCCTCGGCCGGGACGTCGGGGCGGTAGAGGCCGAAGGCGTCGAGCGCCATCCGCTCCGAGCAGCCGCCGCAGCCGATGCAGAGGCCGGCGGCGATGAGGTCGGCGCGGGACAGGGCGTCAGGCGAGGGCATGGTCGAGCCAGGCGTCGGAGCGGGCGCGGAGTGCTGCGATCCGCGCGCCGACCGCGGCGGGGAGCGGGTCGCCGAGCGCGGCCGCGTAGGCGGCGGACGGGGTGGCTTCGTCGACGAGGCGGTCCTCGGCGCCGACGAGGCGGACAAGCGAGCGGACCTTGTTGGCGCGGTAGTCGCTCGTTGCGCAGACGAACGGGCGGCCGTTGAGGAGCGCGAAGACGCAGCCGTGGAAGAAGGTGGTGGCGACCGCCGCGGCGCCGGCGATGGCGGCGGGGAAGGCCTCGGGGCCCACGTCGAGGCGCTGCTCGTCGGCCCAGTCGTTGCGGTAGCCGATGCTGACGAGGCGGAGGCCGGCCGCGCGCGCCCAGGCGCGGACGCGCGCCTGGAACCAGTCCGGGAAGCTGTGGCCGTAGATGATTGCGATCGCTTCGCTTTCCGACGCGGGGTCCGTGGCCGGCGGGAACTGCAGGCAGGGATCGAGGACGAGGGCGACGTCGTGGCCGAGGGCTTCGCGGACCAGCGCGCGCGAGGTGTCGTCGCGCACCGAGATCGCCGCGAAGCGGCCGAGGAGCGCGGCGCGGGCTGCGTCGAGCCGGTCGGTGGCCGGCTGGTTGCCGACGCTCGCCGCATAGGCGGCGAGGCGGCGGCCGGGGGCGCCGGCGCCGTAGAACAGCGGACAGCCGCCATACCAGGGGTGGCGCTGGTTCCAGACCTCGTCGCTGCCGACGAGGACGAGGTCGTAGGGGTCCGCCGCCCGAAACCCGGCGGCGGGCGCGTCGAGGCTGATCGGCGGCGACAGCGGCAGCCGCTCGAAGGCGGCGAGGAAGCGGCGGGCCTTGCGGGCGTAGGCGGCGCGGTCGGGGCCCCGGGTCGGCGCCGGCAGGTGCGGGGAGAGCGCGCAGCGCCACTCGGCGCGGTTCACCCGGGCCGAGCGGTGGTCGATGAGCTCGGCGTCGAGGCCGCGGGCGCAGAGGCCCTCGACCAGGCAGCGCGCCTGCCAGTAGGAGCCGTAGTTGATGCAGCGGTGGAAGGTGAGGACGCCGACGGTGCGGGGCGCGGTCATCGTCAGGCGACCGCGAGCGCGGCGTCCGCCGCGCGGTGGAGGGCGGCGCGGTAGCGCTCGACGAGGGCCGCGGTGCGCGGGGCACCGTCGGCGCCGGCCTCGCCGGTCATCCGCCAGAGCCCGGCCTGGAAGGCGGCGTAGCAGAGGCGATAGGCGGCGACCGCCTCGGCCGGGATCGGGCGACGGGCGGCCTCGGCGACGGCGCGGCGCAGCGCCTCGGCGGCGGCGGGGGCGAGGTCGAGCTCGACGACGGCGCCGGCGACGTCCCAGGCGATGTCCTGGCAGCCGACGAGGTCGTGGGCGGCGGCGTGGTCGAGGGCGTCGGTCTTGACGATCGCGCCGTCCGGGGTGCGGCGCCACTCCCACGGGTGCAGCCGGCCGTCGATGCGCACCGGCCGCGGCGCGAACCGCTCGAAGCCGGCGAGGCAGCGGTCGACCCGCCCGGCGAGGTCGGCGCCCGCGAGCTCGCCGGCGTTGGTCACCGCCATGCGGCGCAGCTCGCCCGGGTCG
>JBDHSS010000178.1:0-6419 GCA_039808205.1 Paracoccaceae bacterium
CCGGCGGCGGCGCGACCGGCGTCGCCGGCGCGACCGGCACGCCCGCCTGCTCCTGCCGATAGGCGACGAGCAGGCCGCGCGTGCCCTGGCCCATCGTCGCCATGGTCTGCGCCGTCGCCGCGCCGCCGACGATGGCGCGGTCGTAGGAGGCGGTCAGGAAGCCGCGCTGGTACTCGTCGAGGTAGCCAGTCGGCGCATAGCCGAGAAAGGCCTGGTACTGCCCGATCGCCGAGCGGCTGTTGGCGCCGAGCACGCCGTCCGGCACGCCGGCGGGGAAGCCGAAGTAGTTGAGCGCGGTCTGCACCCGCCGGTTGTCCTCGCGCTGGTAGCTTGAGACCTGCGGCGCCTGGCGGGTCACGTAGTGCCGCTCGACCACGGTGCGCTGCGGCTGCCGCGCCTGCTGCGTCGCCAGCGTGCCGAGCACGCCGAGTGCTGTGCCCGCGGCGAAGGCGCCGAAATCGCCGGCGGCCGCCGGCTGCGGCGCCGCCGCGACAGCGAGCGCCGCCGCCAGCGCGCCGCCGATCCCCATCCGACACGACATGAGCTTTCTCCCCTCGAAAACCGATCGATGACCTGCTCAAAAGGCTTTTGAAGGGATCGTACCTGATTCCCGCCCGGTGACGAAGGGGTCCCTATGACTGAGCCGGCGACCGTCGAGACATCCGGCGAGGCATCCGTCGAGGCCGCGGTCGAATGGCGCACCTCCGACCGGCTCGTGCCCTATCCGGAAGCGCTCGCCGTCATGGAGGCGCGGGTTGCGGCGATGCTCGCCGGCGACGCGGGCGAGCTCGTCTGGCTGCTCGAGCACCCGCCGCTCTACACCGCCGGCACCTCGGCACGGCCCGAGGACCTGCTCGAGCGCCGCTTCGAGGTGTTCGAGGCGCGCCGCGGCGGCGAGTACACCTACCACGGCCCCGGCCAGCGCGTCGCCTATGCCATGCTCGACCTCAACCGGCGCGGACGCGACGTGCGCGCCCACGTCTGGCGCCTCGAGGAATGGGTGATCCGCACGCTGGCCGAGTTCGGCGTGAAAGGCGAGCGGCGCGCCGGCCGGGTCGGCGTCTGGGTGGTTCGCCCCGACCGGCCGCCGCAGGCCGACGGCAGCCCGGCCGAGGACAAGATCGCCGCCATCGGCGTGCGCGTTCGCCGCTGGATCAGCTTCCACGGCGTCGCGATCAACGTCGAGCCCGACCTCGCGCACTTCCAGGGCATCGTGCCCTGCGGCATCCGCGACCACGGCGTGACCAGCCTCGTCGACCTCGGGCTGCCGGTGACGCTCGCCGACGTCGACGTGGCGCTCGCCCGGAGCTTTGCGGCCGCGTTCGCGGCCACCCCGCCCGCACGCCCCCCGGCAACCACGCCGGCCTGAACCGCTGGCGCCGCCGCGGCAGCCGCGCTAAGCTTCAAGCCAGCGGGGCCCGCGCCCCCGAGCTCGCAAGGGGGAAAAGGCGATGCGCTTCCGATTGATCTCCGGCGTCCTTCTGGCGGCAGCGCTCGCCTTCCCGGCGCTGGCGGCGGACTACACGATCATGGCTCCCGCCGCGCCCGGCGGCGGCTGGGACCAGACCGCGCGCACCATGCAGAGCGTGCTGCAGGACGAGGGGATCGCCGGCAACGTGCAGGTGACCAACGTCCCCGGCGCCGGCGGCACCATCGGTCTCGCGCAGTTCGTCAACCAGGCCAAGGGCGATCCCTCGGCGCTCATCGTCGCCGGCTACGTGATGGTCGGCGCGATCCTGACCAATGCCTCGCCGGTCGACCTCACCATGGTGACGCCGATCGCGCGCCTGACCGGCGAATCCGAGGTGATCGTGGTGCCGGCGGCCAGCGACATCAAGACGATGGCCGACCTCGTCGCCAAGCTGAAGGCCGATCCGGGCTCGGTCTCCTGGGCCGGCGGCTCGGCCGGCGGCACCGACCACATCACCGCCGGGCTCATCGCCAAGGCGGTGGGCGTCGACCCGACCAAGGTCAACTACATCGCCTTCTCCGGCGGCGGCGAGGCGCTCGCGGCGATCCTCGGCGGCCAGGTCACCGTCGGCATCTCAGGCTACGGCGAGTTCGAGAGCCAGATCAAGGCGGGCGGTCTGCGCGCGCTCGCGGTCTCGGGCGAGAGCCGCCTCGAGGGGCTCGACGCGCCGACGCTGACCGAGGCCGGCGTCGACGTCCGCATCGAGAACTGGCGCATGGTCGCCGCCGCGCCGGGCATCACGCCCGAGGAGGAGGCGGCGATCACCGCCGACATCACCAAGATGGCGCAGTCGGCGGCCTGGCAGAAGGCGCTCGCCGATCACGGCTGGATCGACCGCTTCTCGAGCGGCGACACCTTCCGCGAGCAGCTCGCCGCCGACATCGAGGCGACGGGCGCCATCCTGAAGGACATCGGCCTCGTTCACTGAGGCCGGCGGTGGCGCCTTGCGGCGCCTCAGGCCTCAGCCGTGGCCCATGCTGAGGAAGACCTTCGGGTCGATGCCGAGTCGGGCGAGGTCGTGCCGCTCGGGGTGGCGCCCGGCCTCGATCGCGGCGACCGCGGCGGCGGCGCTGCGCCAGGACTGAAGGGTTGCGGCCACGCGGCCGGACAGGGTGCGAAGGCGGGTCATCACTGGGATACTCCTTGGTAACGCAAGGAGAATATGGCGCCCGCCTCGCGCCGCCACCACCGGGGACCGACGCAGACCCGCCATGCGCTCAGGGCAGGACGCGAGGGGCATGGCCCGGCACGAGGCCCTCGCCGAGCGCCTGAGGCGGCGCCAGCCGCCGACGGCCGAGCGGGGGCTCGATGCCCCCCGAGGCCGGACCCTGAGGCGGCTCAGGGCGTCGGGCGCTTGACGATGCCGTCGGGCGTCCAGGTCCGGCCCGAGCGCCGCGCCGCGCGCACCCGTTCCTTGTTGGCGCGGACGATCGCCGGATCGGCATAGCCGCGCGGATGGTCGAGATGCACGACCGAGGCGAGATAGCGGGTGTGCCGGCCGCGCACGCCGGCATTGGTCAGCCGCACGCCGAGCTCCTTGTCCTCGCCGCCATACTTCATGCTCTCGTCGAAGCCGTTGACCGCGAGGAGTGCGGAGCGGAACGCGGCGGCGTTCGAGCCGCCCCAGGCGCGTTGCACCGGGGTCAGCACCTCGAGCGCGGCCATCACCGGGTCGGGGAACGGCCGGGTCTTCAGCCAGGTGCCGAAGCGGTCGATGGCGCCGTGCGCGCTGAGCCATGCCGGCTCGAACACCGCGCCCGAGGCGACGAGCGCCTCGGTCACCGCGGCCGTCGCCGCCGCCGACAGCCGGATCAGGCTGCCCGACGCCCAGCGATCCGGCCGGGCCAGTGCCACGTGGCGCGCGACGAAGTCCGGCCGGATCAGCACGTCGCCGTCGATGAACACGAGGAAATCCGCGCCCGAGCTCGCGATCGCCCGGTTGAGGATCGCGTTCTTCTCGAAGCCGCGGTCCCCGTGCCAGACGTGGCGCACCGCGAGCTCGGGGTGCGCCGCGGCGAAGGCTGCGATCACTGCCGCGGTCTCCGGCCCCGAGCCGTCGTCAGCAATGGCGATGGACTCGGGCAGCAGCGCCTGCCGCGCCACCGAGGCGAGGCTGAGCTGGAGCGCCCGCGGGTTCTCGTAGGTCGCGACGATCAGCTCGGTCTTCACCTCAGCCCCCGATGCGGGCCAGATAGTCGACGGCGGCGCGATCCTCGATCTCGTCGGCCTCGATGTTGGCGACGGTGCGCCGCACCTTGCGCGCATACTCGCCGCGCTTGGCGGCGAGATTCGGGCCGCGGCCGATCTTCGCGGCGAGCTCCGCCTCCGAGCGGGTATAGTAGTGGTTGAGCTGCAGGTGGTCGGCCGAATAGAACCCCGGCCGGTCGCGCTCCTTCTCCTCGACGACGACGCCGCGGTCGTTGCAGGTGCGCCCCGAGCCGTCGGTCTCCATCGAGTGCACGCGCAGCGCGGTCAGGTGGCAGGGATCGACGATGCACTTGAACGCCCGCACGCCGCGCACGTCGCTCATCGGGTCGCGCGCACGGCGGAGATAGTTCGCCACCACCCCGCCCTCGGGCGCCTCGGCGTGGCCGGAGCGGCCGAACATGTGCCACGGCAGCGACAGGTTGCGCGCGTCGCCGAGGTGCGCCAGCGCCTCCGGGATCGTCCGCGCCCGCTTCGGCACCAGGAACTCGTCGGCGTCGATGAACGCCATCCAGCGGAAGGCGCCGCCGAAGTTCGAGGCGGCGTGGGCATAGGCCAGCACCTGGTTGTGGATCTCGCGCCCCATGCGCGCGTCCGAGAACACCTGCCGCCACGGCACGACGACGCGCGCCGCCGCCGGCAGCGTCGCGGCGAGGATGGCGATGGTGCCGTCGGTCGAGCCGTTGTCGTAGACGAGGAAGCGCCGCACCCCGGCCGCGAGGTGGAACTCGGCCCACTCGCGGATGTGCCGCGCCTCGTCGCGCACGATGAGCACGACCGCCACGCCCTCGCGCCCCGGCTCCGCCGCCGGCGGGCGGATGCCGATCTTGCTGATCTTGCCGAGCGCGGGCAGCTTCCAGAACATCGCCCGAGCCGCTTAGCCGATCCCGCCGCGCCGCGATAGCCCCGAGAGCGGGGTCGAGCCGCACGCCCGGTTGCGCCGCCCGGACCCGCCGGTGATACTCTGCCCGAAAGCGTGCAGGGAGCAGGCGATGCGGCTCGGGATCGACTACGGCGGCACCAAGATCGAGGGCGTGGTTCTCGGGCCCAACGGCGAGGAGCGCGCCCGCGCCCGCGTGCCGACGCCGCGCTTCGACTACGAGGGCGGGCTGGTGGCGATCCGCGACCTCATGCACCGGCTCGAGGCCGAGGCCGGCGGCCGGATCGAGCGCGTCGGCATCGGCGTCCCGGGCTCGGTCGATCGCACCACCGGTCGCGTCAGCATGGGCAACTCGACGTGGCTGCACGGCCACGACCTCCGCGGCGACCTTGCGGCGGCGGTGGACCGGCCGGTCCGGGTGGCGAACGACGCCAACTGCTTCGCGCTCTCCGAGGCGGTCGACGGTGCGGGCACCGGCGCGCAGGTGGTCTTCGGCGTGATCCTCGGCACGGGCGTCGGCGGCGGCATCGTCGTGCACGGCCAGCTGGTCGAGGGGGTGAACGCGATTGGCGGCGAATGGGGCCACATCCCGCTGCCGACGCCCGCCGACGACGAGCGGCCGGGGCCGATCTGCTCCTGCGGCGTCGCCGGCCACACCGAGGCATGGCTGTCCGGCCCGAGCCTCGCCGCGGACTATGCGCGGCGCACCGGCGTCGCCGTCGGCGCCGGCCCGAAGGCGCCCGAGGTGATCGCCCGTGCGCTGGCCGGCGAGCCGGCCGCGGACGCGACGCTCGCCCGCTTCGAGGACCGTCTCGGCCGGTCGCTCGCGGTCATCGTCAACGTGCTCGACCCCGACGTGATCGTGCTCGGCGGCGGGCTCTCCAACGTCGAGCGGCTCTATCGGAACGTGCCGCCGCTCATCGAGCGCCACGTCTTCGGCGACAAGTTCAACACCCGCCTGGTGCAGAACCGCCACGGCGACAGCTCGGGGGTCCGCGGCGCCGCCTGGCTCTGAGCAAGAGCAAGGCGCGCCGCAGCCGCAGCGCGCCCGCTTTCGTCCGTGCGTCGATCAGCGCTTGGAGAACTGGAAGCTGCGGCGCGCCTTGCGCTTGCCGTACTTCTTGCGCTCGACCACGCGGCTGTCGCGGGTCAGGAAGCCCGCGGCCTTGAGCGCCGGGCGCAGCGAAGGCTCGTAGAGCGACAGCGCCTGGCTGATGCCGTGCTTGACCGCGCCGGCCTGGCCGGAGAGGCCGCCGCCCTTGACCGTGCACATCACGTCGAACTCGCCGGCGACGCCCGCCACCGAGAACGCCTGCCCGATCACCATCTGCAGCACGGGCCTTGCGAAGTAGACGTCCATCGCCTTGCCGTTCACCGTGACCTTGCCGTTGCCCGGCTTGATCCAGACGCGGGCGACCGCGTCCTTGCGCTTGCCGGTGGCGTAGGAGCGGCCGAGGCTGTCGCGCTCCGGCTCGCGCTTCGGCGCCGCCTCGACGACGGGGGCGGCGACGGCGTCGCGCAGCTGCTCGAGCGAAGAAAGATCTGCCATGGGACTCACGCGCTCCGGGTGTTCTTGGGGTTCTTCGACGCGAGGTCGACGACCTCCGGGTTCTGCGCCGCGTGCGGGTGCTCGGACCCGCCGTAGACCCGCAGGTTGCCCATCTGCTTGCGCGACAGCGGCCCGCCCGGCAGCATCCGCTCCACCGCCTTGACGATCACGCGCTCGGGGAAGCGGCCCTCGAGGATCTGCCCCGCGGTGCGGAACTTGATCCCGCCCGGGAAGCCCGTGTGCCAGTAGTAGCGCTTGTCGGCGCGCTTGTTGCCGGTCATCTGCACCTTGTCGGCGTTGATGACGATGACGTT
>JBDHSS010000179.1:0-6409 GCA_039808205.1 Paracoccaceae bacterium
GCGACGAGCACCGGCGGGCCGCCGGCGCGGGCGGCGAGCCAGGTCAGCGCCACGCCGAAGGCGGCGCCGACGACGGTGCCGAGGCCGCGGAACAGGCTCTTCTCGACGAGATGCGCGCGCACCGGCTGCGACGCGGCCCAGACGGTCATCGCCGCCCACTGCGGGTGCTCGAGGCCGAGGCGCCAGGCGAGCGCGAGCGCGATCGCAGCCCCTGCGCCGGTGCGCAGGCCGTAGGCGAGACGGTCGGGGTCGAGGCCGAGCCGGCGCGCGCGCATCGCCTCCCCTCAGGCGGACTTCACGGCCGATCGACCGGTCAGTCCTCCATCGCCTCGAGCTCGTCGATCATGCCGGAGATGAGCGACAGGCCCTTCTCCCAGAATGTCGGGTCGCTGGCATCGAGGCCGAAGGGCGCGAGAAGCTCCTTGTGGTGCTTGGAGCCGCCGGCCTCGAGCATCGCGAAATACTTGTCCTGAAAGCCCGCGTCGCCCTCCTCGTAGACGGCATAGAGCGCGTTCACGAGGCCGTCGCCGAAGGCATAGGCGTAGACGTAGAACGGCGAGTGGATGAAGTGCGGGATGTAGGTCCAGAACGTCTCGTAGCCCGGCATGATCTCGAACGCTGGCCCGAGGCTCTCGGTCTGCACGGCAAGCCAGATCGCGTTGAGGTCGTCGGGCGTCAGCTCGCCCTCGCGCCGGGCGGCATGGACGCGGCACTCGAAGTCGTAGAAGGCGATCTGCCGCACCACGGTGTTGATCATGTCCTCGACCTTCGAGGCGAGGAGGATCTTGCGGGCCTTCGCGTCCGGCGCCTCGGCCAGCAGCCGGCGGAAGGTCAGCATCTCGCCGAAGACGCTTGCAGTCTCGGCGAGCGTGAGCGGGGTCGCCGACAGGAACTCGCCCTGCCGCGCGGCGAGGCGCTGGTGGACGCCGTGGCCGAGCTCGTGCGCGAGCGTCATCACGTCGCGCGTCTTGCCGAGGTAGTTGAGGAGCACATACGGGTGGACGTCGGTCACCGTCGGGTGCGCGAAGGCGCCCGGCGACTTGCCGGCGATCGCCGGGGCATCGATCCAGCCGCGCTCGAAGAACGGCCGCGCGAGATCGGCCATGCGCGGGTCGAAGCCCGCGTAGGCGGCGAGCACCGTCGCCTCGGCCTCGGGCCAGCGGATCCGCCGGTCGTCCTCCTTCGGCAGCGGCGCGTTGCGGTCCCAGACCGCGAGCTTGTCGAGCCCGAGCCACTTCGCCTTCAGCGCGTAGTAGCGGTGCGAGAGCCGCGGATAGGCGGCGACCACGGCATCGCGCAGCGCCTGCACCACCTCGGGCTCCACGTCGTTGGCGAGGTGGCGCGACGCCTGCGGGGTCGGGAACTTGCGCCAGCGGTCCTCGATCTCCTTCTCCTTCGCCAGCGTGTTGGTGACGCGGGCGAAGAACGGCAGCCTCTCGGCGAAGACCACGGCCAGCGCCTCGGCAGCGGCCTGCCGCGTCGCGCGGTCGGGGTCGGACAGCCGGTCGAGCGTCGCCTCGATCGGCAGAACCTCGCCGTCGATCACGATGCGCAGGCCCGCCATCGTCTCGTCGAACAGCCGGTTCCAGGCGCTGGCGCCGACCACCGACTGATCGTGCAGGAAGCGCTCGAGCTCGTCGGAGAGCTGGTGCGGCTTCATCTTGCGGATGCGGTCGAGGATCGGCTTGTAGCGCGCGAGCCCGGCGTTCTCGGCGATGAGCGCATCGAGATGCGCGTTATCGATACGGTTGAGCTCGAGCGAGAAGAAGACGAGCGGCGCCGAGGCGTCGGTGAGCCGGGTCTGGATGTCGCCATAGGCTTTGGCCCGGTCGGGGTCGGTGGTGAGCTGGTAGTAGCGCAGGCCCGCATAGCTGCCGAGCCGGCCCGCTACCTGGTCGATGCGCTCGTTGCGCTCGATGGCGGCGAGGAGCCCCGCGGCATCGAGGCCGGCGAGCTTGCCTTCGTAGTCGGCGGCGAAGCGGCGCGCCTCGGCCTCGAGCCAGCCGAGATCGCGCTCGATCTCGGGCGCATCCGGTGCCGTGTAGAGGTCGGAGAGATCCCAGACCGGCAGGGCGCCGAGGTCCTCGCCGCCTGTGGGGTCGCGGCTGTCGCGGATCGGGGTCGGGCGCATCGGATCCTCCTCGAAGCTCCCGCCGAGCCTTACGGGCTTCGCCGCGGCCTGTCGAGACGGGCGAGCGTCACCGGCGGCGTTACCGCCGCCGGTTGTCGAGCGCGAAGGCGCCTGGCCCGGCGAACACCAGATAGAGAAAGACGAAGCAGAAGAGGATCGCGGCGTCGCCGCCGTTCAGCGCCGGAAAGGGGCTCTGCGGCGCGTGCCCCATCCAGTAGGCGAACGCCATCTCGCCCGATGCGACGAGCGCGGCGAGGCGGGTGAAGAAGCCGACGAGGACGAGGCCGCCGGCGACGAGCTCGATCACCCCGGCGAGGCCGATCAGCGAGGCGAGCGGCGGATGCATCTCCGACGGGGGGAAGTTCAGGAGCTTCATCGTGCCGTGCTCGAGAAAGAGGAGCGCGGTCACGATCCGCAGGATCCCGAGGAAGGTCGGCGCGTAGGCCTGCAGCTGTCGCGTCATGGGTCTCTCGTGTCTGGGCCTGGCGTCGGCCGGGGAAGGAGGGTCAGGCGCTCGCCGCGTCGAGGGCGGCGATGTCCTCGGCCGAGAGCGAGAGCTCGGCGGCACGGACGAGGCTCGCGAGCTGGTCGAGCGAGGTGGCGCTGGCGATCGGCGCGGTGATGCCTGGCTGGGCGGCGATCCAGGCGAGCGCCACCTCGGCGGGGGTGGCGCCGATCCTGCCCGCAACCTCGTCGAGCGCGCCGAGGATCGCGAAGCCGCGCGGCGTGAGGTAGCCCTTGATCCCGCCGCCGCGTGGGCTCTTGGCGAGGTCGGCCTCGCTGCGGTACTTGCCGGAGAGGAAGCCCTTGGCGAGCGAGAAGTAGGTGATGACGCCGATGTTCTCGGCGCGGCAGAGGTCGAGCAACGAGCCCTCGAGCCCCTTGCGGTCATAGAGGTTGTAGCCGGGCTGCAGCACGCGGTAGCGCGGCAGGTCGGCCTCGTCCGCGGTCTTCAGCGCCTCGGCGAGCTGCGCCGCATCGTGGTTCGACGCCCCGATCGCGCGGATCTTGCCCTGGTCGAGCAGCTTCTGATAGGCGCCGAGCGTCTCGGCGTGCGACGTCGCCGGGTCGGGCCAGTGCGACAGGTAGACGTCGATCGCCTCGACCTGCAGGCGGCGCAGCGAACCCTCGACCGCCTCGAGCACCCACTTCTCCGACAGATCCTTGTGGCCCTGGCCCATGTCGGAGCCGACCTTGGTGATGATGACGACGCGCTCGCGCTTGCCCGGGTCGCGGGCGAGCCAGTTGCCGACGATCGTCTCGGACTCGCCGCCCTGGTTGCCGGGCACCCACCGCGCGTAGCTGTCGGCGGTGTCAATCGCGTTCAGGCCGGCGTCGACGAAGGCGTCGAGCAGGCGGAAGCCGTCGGCCTCGTTCACCGTCCAGCCGAAGACGTTGCCGCCGAGGACCAGCGGCGCGATGTCGAAGCCGGTGGTGCCGAGGGGTCGGGTCTGCATCTTGCCTCCTGCCGCTGCCGCGCTGTCGTTGTTGCGCCGCAACCTAGCGCTTCGCGCGGGAGCGGCAACCCTCCCGCGGCTCAGGCGACGCGTGCCGGCAGCGGGTCGCCGGCGAAGTGCGCGACGAGGTTGTCGATGGCCAGCATCCCCATGGCGGTGCGCGTCTCGAGCGTCGCCGAGCCGATGTGCGGCAGGAGCGTGACGTTCGGCAGCGCGAGAAGGGCTGGAGGCACCTTCGGCTCCTCGGCGAAGACGTCGAGGCCGGCGCCGGCGAGCCGGCCGGAGGCGAGGGCGGCGGCCAGCGCTGCCTCGTCGACGACATCGCCGCGGGCGGTGTTGACGAGGTAGGCGCCAGGCTTCATCGCGGCGATGCGCGCGGCGTCGAGCGGCTGCGGCCCGCCGCCCGGCACGTGCAGCGAGAGCACGTCGGCCGCGGCGACGAGCGCCTCGATCGTCGCGCAGGGCTCGGCGGGGAAGTCGAACGGGCCGACCGGCGAGCGGTTGAAGTAGGCGATCCTCATGCCGAAGCCGAGGGCTGCGCGGCGGGCGGTCGCCTGGCCGATGCGGCCCATCCCAAGGATGCCGAGGGTCTTGCCCTGCAGCCCCATGCCGAGCCAGCCGGTCGGGCGGAAGCCGTCCCAGTCGCCGCGGCGCAGGATCGCCTCGGTCTCGGTCATCCGCCGGGTGGCGGCGAGGATCAGCGCCAGCGCAAGGTCGGCGGTCGCGTCGGTCAGCACGCCCGGCGTGTTGCTGACGACGACGCCGGCCGCCTTCGCCGCCGCGAGGTCGATGTTGTTCACGCCGACGCCGAAGTTCGCGACGATCCCGACGCGCCGGCCGGGCAGGGCGAGCAGGCTCGCGTCGATGGCGTCGGTGACGCAGGGCAGGAGGCCGTCGGCCTCGCGCATCGCCGCCTCGAGGTCGGCGCGGCTCGGGGCCGTGTCCTCCGCGTTCAGAACCGCGTCGAAGCGCTCGGCGAGCCGCGCCTCCACTGCCGCGGGCAGCCGGCGGGTCACGACGACGCGGGGCCGTTCGGGAGCGCGGTCGGTGCTGGTCATGCGGGCCTCCTGCGGGGTGGGCCCGCACGCTAGCGGGCCGGCGGCGGGGCTTCAAGCCGACGGCCGCCGATCGGGTCGTCGATGCAATGCGGGCAGTTCGGGCGCGGGCAGGTGCGGCAGGTCGAGCCGACCTCCTCGGCGGGCACCGCGGCGTCCGGCGCATAGACCGTCAGCCGCGCGTCGGCCTCGGTCATCGTCAGCATGTCGGTCAGGTAGTGGCGCGGCTGGCCGAATGCCGGGCGCTCGGCGGCGTGGGCGCGGGCGACGAAGACGAAGCGCTGGCCGGTCGGGAACACCACCCGCTGCCGCAGCACCGTCTCGGGCGCCTGCTGCGCGCGGAACAGCACCCAGAGCGGGCACGCCGAGGCGTAGCGCGGCACCGCCAGCCCGCGCAGGCCGCGGCGCTCGACCAGGCTGCCGGCGGCATTGGCGCGCAGGTAGCCGAACCGCGGGCCCTCGGGCAGCGCGACGAGCCGCGGGCAGAGCGTCGCGACCTCGACGCGGAAGTCGTCGGCGAGCGCCTCGAGGTCGTAGCGCCGCGCCTCTGCCTGTGCCGCGAGCGCGTCCATCGGCACGAGGAGCGCGCCCGCGGCATAGTCGAAGAGCGCCGCGCGCGCCCGGTGGCGCGCCGAGGCGGTCTCGATCTCGGGCGCGCGGTCGAGGATCGCCTCGACGAGCGCGCCGAGCCGCGCCTCGACGCGCGCGCGCGCCGCCTCGATCCGGCCCTGTGCCGCCCCGTCGAGATCGATGCCGGCGACGGCGGCCTCGATCTCCTCGAAGCGGCAGTCGCGCGCCTCGAAGAGCGCCTCCACCTCGTCGACCGGCGCCAGCGCCCGGCCGGTCGCCTGCGCGCGGTCGAAGTAGGCGGCGAGCGCCTCGGCGACCTCGCTCAGCGAGTGGCTCTCGTCGGCGACGATGCGCACGAAGCGGTCGCGCTGCTCGGCGGGCATGTCGGCGTAGTCGGAGAGGATCTCGCCCGCCGAGCGGATCGCGGCGATCCGCGTCAGCATCCGGTGCACGGTCTCGCCGAGGAAGGGGTCGTGGGTGATCCGGTCGGCGAGCGCCTGCGCCTCGGCGGTCGCCGCGCGCTCGGACCGGGCCAGCGCCGCCAGCGCCCGCGCCCAGCCCGGGTAGCGGCCGATCAGCTCGCCGATGCTGCCGCCCTCGGCGCCGAGCGCGGCGATGTCGGGCAGGTGGGCGATCTCGTCGAGCGTGCCGAAGAGCCGCCGCTCGGCCGCGCCGTCGAGCTCCTCGAGCCCGATGCCGAGCGCGTCGGCGACGCGCCGCAGCAGGTTGCCGGCGACGGTGCGTTTGTTGCGCTCGATAAGGTTCAGATAAGATGGCGAGATCCCGATGCGGCGCGCGAGGTCGGCCTGGGTGATCGCGAGGGTGCGGCGCCGCTCGCGGATGCGCGTCCCCAGGATCGCCCTCGACATCGTCCCCTTGGCCTCCGCGAGCCGGCCTGTCAATCATTGACGGATTGTCTGGCGACCGCGTGCGCATATTGACTGATTTTGTGCGTATTCACAATGATTTATTGCATAGTTGACCAAAGCGCCGCAGAGTGCGGCAAAAGCGCGGCGACCGCGCAGGATCCAGGCCATGACCTCGGGGGGAGACGAATGCTCAAGGATGACGTGCGTGAACCGGGCGATGCGATCACGCGGCCGCTCGCCGATGCCCTGATCGACGCCGACGGCTATGCGAAGCTCTACGCCCGGTCGGTGTCGGATCCGGCGGGGTTCTGGGGGGAGCAGGCGGCG
>JBDHSS010000180.1:0-6407 GCA_039808205.1 Paracoccaceae bacterium
CCGGCACGCTCGACCCGCTGGCGTCCGGCATGCTGCCGATCGCGCTGGGCGAGGCGACCAAGACCGTGCCCTACGTGATGGACGGCGCCAAGGTCTACCGCTTCACCATCGCATGGGGGCAGGAGCGCTCGACCGACGACCTCGAGGGCGAGGTGACGAAGAGCTCCGACCTGCGGCCCTCGCCCGAGGCGATCCGCGCCCTGCTGCCGAAATATACCGGCGTCATCATGCAGACGCCGCCGCAGTTCTCCGCGATCAAGATCGGCGGCGAGCGCGCCTACGACATCGCCCGCGACGGCGAGACGGTCGACATCCCCGCCCGCGAGGTCGAGATCGGCCGGCTGGAGATCGTCGAGACCCCGGACGAGAGCCACACCGTCTTCGAGGTCGAGTGCGGCAAGGGCACCTATGTGCGCAGCCTCGCCCGCGACATGGGCCGCGACCTCGGCTGCTTCGGCCATATCAGCCAGCTCCGGCGCGCCGAGGTGGAGCCGTTCGGCGCCGACGAGATGGTGACGCTCGCCGCGCTGGAGGCCGCGGCGCCGCCCGCGCCCGCCGAGGACGAGGCTCCGGCGCCCGACCGCTTCCGCCCGCTCGACGCCCTGCTGCTCGACACCGGGGCCGCGCTCGACTGCCTGCCGGCCGTCGTGCTCACGGACGACGCGGCCGCCAAGGTGAGGCTCGGCAACCCGGCCATCGTGCGCGGCCGCGACGCGCCGCTGGAGGCCGACGAGGCCCGCGCCATGGCCAAGGGCCGGCTTGTCGCGATCGGCTCGATCGAGGCCGGCATGTTCCATCCGCGCCGCGTCTTCGCCGGCTGAGCGCGCGGGGACGCCGCGCCGGGGGGCTTGCCGCGCGGCGCGAAATCCCTCCTATTGCCGGCATGCGCAAGCAGAAGACCAGGCAGAAGCAGAACGGCGGCCAGCAGGCCGCCAAGACCCGTTTCGTCACCCACCGGCGCGCGCCGGTCGGCGCGCCGCCGGGCACGCTGATCGCCGACGACAAGGCGGCCCCCACGACGCTGCGGATCATCCGCATCCTCGGCGAGCGGATCGAGGAGATCGCCGACGCCAGCCTGCCGGAGCTGACCGCGGCGATGAAGGAAGGCAGCATCTGGCTCGACGTGGTCGGCCTCGCGGACCTCGACCTGATTTCCGAGATCGGCAAGCTGTTCGGCCTCGACGGGCTGGCGGTGGAGGACATCGCCAACACCAGCCAGCGGCCCAAGGTGGACATCTACGAGAACCACCCGCTGATCGTGGTCCACATGTTCGACGGCGTCTCGGTCGCCTCGAAGGAACAGCTCGCGATGGTGTTCGACCACCGCCATGTCGTGACCTTCCAGGAGCGGCCGGGCGACTGCCTCGATCCCGTCCGCAAGCGCCTCGCCATGCCCGGCGGCCGCATCCGCACCCGCGGCCCCGCCTATCTGGCCTATGCCATCCTCGACACCATCCTCGACGCCTATTTCCCGATGCTGGAGCGCATCGGCGAGGAGCTGGAGGAGCTGGAGGACCGCATCACCTCGCAGCCGCATCCGCGCGACGTCGCCCGCCTGCACGAGATCAAGCGCGAGCTGCTGGTGGTCAAGCGCGCATTGTGGCCGTCGCGCGAGATGCTGTCGGCGCTGGGGCGCGAGGAGCTCGGCATCGTGCCGCGCGACGTCGCGCCGTTCCTGCGCGACACCTACGACCACGCCATCCAGTTGATCGACGTGGTCGAGACCTATCGGGAGCTCTCCATGGGCCTGCTCGACCTCTACCTGAGCAGCGTCTCGACGCGGATGAACGAGGTGGTGAAGGTGCTCACCATCGTTTCGACCATCTTCATCCCGCTCACCTTCCTGGCCGGCATCTGGGGCATGAACTTCGACACCGCCGATTCGCCGTGGAACATGCCGGAGCTGTCGGCCTATTTCGGCTATCCGGCGGCACTCGGCTCGATGGCCGCGCTGGCGATCGGCCTCGTCCTGTTTTTTCGCTGGAAGAAGTGGCTGTGAGCCGGCAGATTGCGGGTGAAAGACGTGCGGCATCCGTTTCCCGATCGCCTGCCGGCACCGGCTGCGGCTGACGCCGCCGCGCCGATGCCACATTGAGGCGTTCTAGAACGGCCGCGGAATCAGTGCGAAGGTGGCTCTTGTCTGTCGGCGGTGAACACGGAGCCCATGCGGCGGCTGGGGCGGAGGCGGCGGGCGAGCCGGCCGCGCCGTCGGTCAACCCGCGCCCGATCGGCTTCTACCTGTCGCTGCTCGTCGCCGTCATCCTGATCCCGGCGCTCGCCTTCTCGATCATGATGCTCCAGCGCAACAACGCGGCCCAGCGGGCGGCGTTGCAGACGCTGGCGGAGGCGACCGCCGGCTCGATCAGCGAGGCTGTCGACCGCGAGATCCGCGGCATGCTGACGACGCTGCGCGTGCTCGCCTCCGGCAATTCGCTGCGCGACGACGACCTCCAGCGCTTCCACGTCCGCGCCCGCATCGCCCTGCAGGACACCGGCTCGCACATCGTCGTGCTGGACGACCAGTTGAACCAGCTCCTCAACACCCGCGTGCCCTTCGGCGAGGCGAACGGCAAGACCTCCGACCCGGCCTCGGCCCGCTTCGCCGAGGAGCAGCACGTCGCGGTCGTCTCCGACGGCTTCTTCGGCAAGACCGCGCAGCGCTGGGTCTTCAACGTCATCCTGCCGCCGTCGGTCTCGCACCTGCCGCAGCGCTACCTGATCATGACGCAGGACGCGCGCAACCTCGCCAACGTGCTCTCGCAGCAGGACCTGCGCGGCGGCTGGAACGCCTCGCTGGTCGACCGCAACGGCATCGTGCTGGCCTCCTCCTACATGTCGTCCGACACCGGCAAGCCGTTCTTCCTCGGCCTCGACCCGCAGACCGGCATCAGCCGCGGCAAGCTCGGCGAGCACACCCAGGAGCAGGGATACGTGGCCGTTGTCGACACCTCGCCCTTCACCAACTGGAAGGTGGTGATGTGGGCGCCGACGACCATCGTCGACGCGCCGCTGCGCCGCTCCATGCTGTCGCTGCTGCTCGGCGGTCTGGCCGTCAGCGTGCTGGCCACAGCCGCCGCCTGGCTGCTCGGCCGGCAGATCGCCCGGCCCGCGCGCCAGCTCGCGCGCGATGCCCGCCGCCTCGGCGCGGGCGAGGCGGTCGCGGCCACGACCTATCCGATCGCCGAGTTCGCCACCGTCTCGGCGGCCATCGCCCAGGCCGCGCACGACCGCCGCGAGGCCGAGAACGAGATCCGCTTCCTGATGCGCGAGGTCGCCCACCGCTCGAAGAACCAGCTCACGGTCGTCTCCTCGATCGCCAAGCAGTCGAGCCGCAACGCCCGCACTTTCGCCGCCTTCCAGGACGCCTTCCAGAAGCGGCTGTCCGGCCTCGCCCGCTCGACCGACCTCTTGATCGCCGGCGGCGTCGCCGGCGTCGACCTGCGGGCGCTGGTGGAGGCCCAGATCGAGCCGTTCCGCCCGCCCGAGGCCGAGCGCCTCGAGATCGAGGGCGCGCCGCTGCGCCTCGACAACCAGGCCGCCCAGACGATCGGCCTCGCCATCCACGAGCTGGCCACCAACGCGGCCAAGTACGGCGCCTTCGCGACGCCGGCCGGGCGGCTGTCGGTGCGCTGGCAGCGGCAGGGCGACCGGCTGCTGTTCGTCTGGCGCGAGCAGGTGCCGCGCCTGCGCCGCCGCGTCGAGACGCCCGGCTTCGGCACGCAGGTGCTGGAGCGCATGCTGGGCGGCACGCTCGACGCCGAGATCTCGCGCACCATCCACCGCGACGGGCTCGAATGCCGCTTCATCATCCCGCGCGGCAAGCTCGAGGCCGGATACCAGTCCTGATCGCGAATCGATTGGCACTGGTAATCGCGCGCGAATTCCACTATATGCGCGCCAGCCTCGCGCTGAAGCGCCGGCTCACCGGCCCCCGCTGGACGACATCCCGGCCGTGGGCGACCCCGTTCCTCCCTCGAGAAAGGAAGCCACGATGTCGATTACCGCTGAGCGGAAGCAGGAACTGATGACCGAATACGCGACCGCCAAGGGCGACACCGGCTCGCCGGAAGTCCAGGTCGCGATCCTTTCGGAGCGCATCAAGAACCTCACCGAGCATTTCAAGGACCACAAGAAGGACAACCATTCCCGTCGTGGCCTCCTGAAGCTCGTCTCGCAGCGCCGCCGCCTCCTCGACTACCTGAACGGCAAGGACGCGGCTCGCTACCAGACTCTGATCGGCAAGCTCGGTCTGCGCCGCTAGGAGTTCCGGACGGTGGGCCTCGCGGCCCGCCGTTCTCATATCGGGCGCGCCGATGGCGCGCCTGCCCGGGTTCCGGCCCATCGAAAGGCACTTTCGCCGGAGCCTCCCATGGACAGGGTCATGGGGCAGGATTGCCGGACGCTCGGATGGCGAGCGTCGAGTTGTCTTGCCCGTGGCTCGTCCGGGATCGCGGCGCCCCGCGCGGCGATCCTCCGACTGCCGGCAGAGGCCGTATCGGCCGGGCGCGCACGCTCCCGGCGGCGGCGCCGGCCATTGAAGCCAGAAGCGCGCAAGCCCGGCCCCGTCGGCCGATGCGCGCTCAACATCAAGGACAGGACATGTTCAAGCAACACAAAGTCGAGCTGGAATGGGCGGGCCGCCCGCTGAAGCTGGAGACGGGCAAGATCGCCCGCCAGGCCGACGGCGCCGTGCTCGCCACCTATGGCGAGACCGTGGTTCTCGCCACCGTCGTGTCGGCCAAGGAGCCGAAGCCGGGCTTCGACTTCTTCCCGCTCACCGTCAACTACCAGGAAAAGACCTACGCGGCCGGCAAGATCCCCGGCGGCTACTTCAAGCGCGAGGGACGTCCCTCCGAAAAGGAGACGCTGGTCTCCCGCCTGATCGACCGCCCGATCCGCCCGCTCTTCGCCGACGGCTACAAGAACGACACCCAGGTGATCGTCACCGTCATGCAGCATGACCTGGAGAACGATCCCGACATCGTCTCCATCGTCGCCGTTTCGGCTGCGCTGACGCTCTCGGGCGTGCCGTTCATGGGCCCGATCGGCGGCGCCCGCGTCGGCTACATCAACGGCGAGTACAAGCTCAACCCGCATATCGACGAGATGCCCGAGTCCAAGCTCGACCTCGTCGTGGCCGGCACCGCCGACGCCGTGCTGATGGTGGAATCGGAAGCCCAGGAGCTGCCCGAGGACGTCATGCTCGGCGCCGTCATGTTCGGCCATCGCGGCTTCCAGCCGGTGATCGACGCGATCATCAAGCTGGCCGAGGCCGCTGCCAAGGACCCGCGCGACCACCGTCCGGAGGACCTCTCCGCGCTCGAGAGCGAGATGCTCGGCCTGGTCGAGGCCGATCTCCGCGCCGCCTACAAGATCACCGACAAGCAGGCCCGCTACGCCGCGGTCGACGCCGCCAAGGCGCGGGTCAAGGAAGCCTTCTCGCCGAAGGGCGACGAGGCGCCGAAATGGACCGGCGAGCAGGTCGCGACCGTGTTCAAGGAGCTGCAGGCCAAGATCGTCCGCTGGAACATCCTCGACACCAAGAGCCGCATCGACGGCCGCGACCTCGTCACGGTCCGCCCGATCGTCTCCGAGGTCGGCATCCTGCCGCGCACCCACGGCTCGGCCCTGTTCACCCGCGGCGAGACGCAGGCGATCGTCGTCGCGACCCTCGGCACCGCCGAGGACGAGCAGTATGTCGACGCGCTGACCGGCATGTACAAGGAGAAGTTCCTTCTCCACTACAACTTCCCGCCCTACTCCGTCGGCGAGACCGGCCGCATGGGCTCGCCCGGCCGCCGCGAGATCGGCCACGGCAAGCTCGCCTGGCGCGCCATCCGCCCGATGCTGCCCTCGGCCGACCAGTTCCCGTACACGCTGCGCATCGTCTCCGAGATCACCGAGTCGAACGGCTCGTCCTCGATGGCGACCGTGTGCGGCACCTCGCTGGCCCTGATGGACGCCGGCGTGCCGCTCACCAGGCCGGTGGCCGGCATCGCCATGGGCCTGATCAAGGAAGGCGAGCGCTTCGCGGTGCTCTCCGACATCCTCGGCGACGAGGACCATCTCGGCGACATGGACTTCAAGGTGGCCGGCACCCATGACGGCGTCACCTCGCTGCAGATGGACATCAAGATCGCCGGCATCACCGAGGAGATCATGAGGGTGGCGCTGGACCAGGCCAAGGGCGGCCGCGTCCACATCCTCGGCGAGATGGGCAAGGCCATCGCTGAGAGCCGCCACGAGCTCGGCGAGTTCGCGCCGCGCATCGAGGTCATGAACATCCCGACCGACAAGATCCGCGACGTGATCGGCACCGGCGGCAAGGTGATCCGCGAGATCGTCGAGAAGACCGGCGCCAAGATCAACATCGAGGACGACGGCACGGTGAAGATCGCTTCGTCGAA
>JBDHSS010000181.1:0-6401 GCA_039808205.1 Paracoccaceae bacterium
TCGGCTCGATGGACTTCCGCATGGACGAGTGGGGCGTCGACGTCGCCGTCACCGGCAGCCAGAAGGGCTTCATGCTGCCGACCGGGCTCGCCATCGTCGGCGTCAGCCCGAAGGCGCTCGCCGCCATGGAGACGGCGAAGCTGCCCCGCACCTTCCTCGACTTCCGCGACATGCTGGGCACCAACCCCAAGGGCGGCTATCCCTACACGCCCCCGGTGCAGCTGCTCTTCGGCCTGGCTGAGTCGCTGAAGATGATCGAGGAGGAAGGCCTCGAGAACGTCTTCGCCCGCCACCACCGCCTGGCCGAGGGCGTCCGCCGCGCCGTCGCCGCCTGGGGGCTCAAGCTCTGCGCCAAGTCGCCCGACCTCTACTCCGAGACGGTCAGCGCCGTCATGGTCCCCGAGGGCTTCGACGGCACCAAGGTCGTGGTGCACGCGGCGGACAAGTACGGTGTCGCCTTCGGCGTCGGCCTCGGCGAGGTCGCGGGCAAGCTCTTCCGCATCGGGCACCTCGGCTCGCTGACCGACGTCATGGCGCTCTCGGGCATCGCCTGCGCCGAGATGGTCATGGCCGACCTCGACTTCCCGATCACGCTTGGCAGCGGCGTCGCCGCGGCGCAGGAATACTACCGCGGCACCGCCGCCGCGCTCGAGAAGGCTGCCTGACATGACCGTCGCCACCGCCGACGATCTTTACATCCCGACCTGGGACGACGTGCTGGCCGCGCATGAGCGCGTCCGGCCGTACATCCACAAGACGCCGATCCTGACCTCGCGCTTCATCAACGAGCTTGCGGGCGCCGAGCTCTTCTTCAAGTGCGAGAACCTGCAGAAGGCCGGCGCCTTCAAGGTGCGCGGTGCCTGCAACGCCGTCTTCGGCCTCTCCGAGGAGAAGGCCAGGAAGGGCGTCGCCACTCACTCGTCGGGCAACCACGCGCTCTCACTTTCCTACGCCGCCGGCCGCCGCGGCATCCCCTGCCACGTGGTGATGCCGCGGACGGCACCCCAGGCGAAGAAGGACGCGGTGCGCGGCTACGGCGGCATCATCACCGAGTGCGAGCCCTCGACCAGCTCGCGCGAGGAGGTGTTCGCCAAGGTTCAGGCCGAGACCGGCGCCGACTTCGTCCACCCCTACAACGACGAGCGGGTGATCGCGGGGCAAGGCACCTGCTCGAAGGAGATCATCGAGGCCCTGGGCGCGCTCGACGCCGTGGTCGCGCCGATCGGCGGCGGCGGCATGATCTCGGGCACCTGCCTCACGCTGTCGACGATCGCGCCGGGGACGAAGATCTACGCCGCCGAGCCCGAGCAGGCCGACGACGCCTACCAGTCGTTCAAGCAGGGGCACATCGTCGCCTACGACGCGCCGGTGACGGTCGCCGACGGCCTCAAGGTGCCGCTCAAGGAGCGCACCTGGCACTTCGTCTCGACCTACGTGAGCGACGTGCTGCTCGCCTCCGAGCAGGAGATCATCGACGCGATGCGCCTGATCTGGGCGCGGATGAAGATCGTGATGGAGCCGTCGTCGGCGGTGCCGCTCGCGACGATCCTGAAGAACCGCGACATCTTCGCCGGCAAGCGCGTCGGCGTCGTCATCACCGGCGGCAACGTCGACCTCGACAAGCTGCCCTGGAACAAGTGAGGGGAGAGAGACCATGACCAAGCAGGAAAGCATCGAGGGCCTCGAGGTCGGCTACGACATCCCCGCCTCGATCGGGATGGCCTACGACGACATCCAGACGCCGTGCCTGATCCTCGACCTCGACGCGCTCGAGCGCAACGTGAAGAAGCTCGGCGACTATGCCCGCGCGCACGGCATGCGCCACCGGGCGCACGGCAAGATGCACAAGTCGGTCGACGTCCTGAAGCTGCAGATGGAGCTCGGCGGCGCCATCGGCGTCTGCTGCCAGAAGGTATCGGAGGCCGAGGTCTTCGCCCGCGCCGGCATCAAGGACATCCTGGTCTCCAACCAGGTGCGCGATCCCTTGAAGATCGACCGCCTCGCGCGCCTGCCGAAGATCTCGGGCGGCAAGATCATCGTCTGCGTCGACGACGTGGCCAACGTCGCCGACCTCTCCGCCGCCGCCGAGAAGCACGGCACCACCATCGAGTGCTTCGTCGAGATCGACTGCGGCGCCGGCCGCTGCGGCGTCACCACGACCGAGGCGGTGGTCGAGATCGCCAAGGCGATCGCCGCCGCACCGGGGCTCAAGTTCACCGGCATCCAGGCCTACCAGGGCGCCATGCAGCACCTCGACGACTACGCGGCGCGCGAGGCCAAGCTCGACGCCGCCATCGCCCAGGTGAAGGACGCGGTCGCCGCGCTCGACAAGGAAGGCCTGCACCCGGAGCTCGTCTCCGGCGGCGGCACCGGCAGCTACTACTTCGAGTCCGAATCCAAGGTCTACAACGAGCTGCAGTGCGGCAGCTATGCGTTCATGGACGCCGACTACGGCCGCATCCACGACAAGGACGGCAAGCGCATCGACGCCGGCGAGTGGGAGAACGCGCTCTTCATCCTGACGAGCGTGATGAGCCACGCCAAGCCGCAGCTCGCGGTCTGCGACGCCGGCCTCAAGGCGCAATCGGTCGATAGCGGCCTGCCCTTCATCTACGGTCGCGACGACGTGAAGTACATCAAATGCTCCGACGAGCATGGCGTCATCGAGGACAAGGGCGGCGTGCTCAGGATCAACGAGAAGCTGAAGCTCGTGCCCGGCCACTGCGACCCGACCTGCAACGTCCACGACTGGTATGTCGGGGTGCGGAACGGCAAGGTCGAGACCCTGTGGCCGGTCAGCGCCCGCGGCAAGGCCTACTGAACCTCGCAGGGTGGGTGAACCACCCACCCTACCGCCGCAGGCGCTCGCCAAGGCTTTCATACGGCCTTGAAACCTGGAGAGCAGTCGTTTTCCGGCAACAGCCGGAAAACCAGCAAAGAAAAGAATGCGCGCACCGCGCGCACGAAATGGCCGCAAAGGCGGCCCCCGCCCCCTCCGCCCCGCGCCGCCGCTCCCGACCGGCGGCCGGGCGGCGAACGCCGGGCGGTGAAGGGGGCTCGATGCCCCCTTCGCCGCCCCCCCCTCCAGAGGAGCGCCCCCATGATCATCGTCCCCGAAGCCGCCTGCCCGGGCCTTCTCTCGCTCGAAGACGCCTTCGCCCCGGTCGAGCAGGTGTTCGCCGCCATGGCGCGCGGCGACGCCGAGAACTTCCCCGTCGTCCGCGAGGCGCTCGGCCAGCCTGAGGAGGCGCTCTACGGCTTCAAGGGCGGGTACGACCGGGCGGGCTCGACCCTCGGCCTCAAGGCCGGCGGCTACTGGCCGCACAACCTCGAGCGCCGAAACATCACCAACCACCAGTCGACGGTGTTCCTGTTCGACCCGGACACCGGCCGCCCGACGGCAATGGTCGGCGGCAACTACCTGACCGCCGCGCGCACCGCCGCCTCCTCCGCGGTCTCGATCAAGCACCTCGCGCGTCCGGACTCGAAGGTGCTCGGCATGATTGGCGCCGGCCACCAGGCCGCCTTCCAGCTGCGCGCCGCGCTGCGCCAGCGCCCGTTCGAGCGCGTCATCGGCTGGAACTTTCACCCGGAGATGCTGCCGAGGCTCGCCGAGGTTGCGAAGGAGGCCGGCCTCCCCTTCGAGTCGGTCAGCCTCGACGCGCTCGGCCAGCAGGCGGACGTCATCGTCTCGATCACCTCGTCGTTCGCGCCGATCCTGAAGGCGGCGCAGGTCCGGCCCGGCACCCACCTTGCCTGCATGGGCACCGACACCAAGGGCAAGCAGGAGGTGGAGGCCGCGCTCCTCGGCCGCGCCACCGTCTTCACCGACGAGGTCGCGCAATCCATCAGCATCGGCGAGGCGCAGCACGCCGTCGCCGAGGGGCTGATCGCGGCGAGCGCGATCACTCCGATCGGCGCGGTCATCAACGGCGACCACAAGGGCCGCAGCTCTCCGCAAGAGATCACGCTCTTCGACGGCACCGGCGTCGGCCTGCAGGACCTCGCGGTGGCCGCGAGGGTGGTCGAGCTCGCCAAGGCCGCCGGCAAGGCGATCGAGGTCGAGGTCTGACGACCGCGCCCGCCCGGTGGCGCCGGGTTGCCGGCGCCGCACAACGACGTTGACGCCGCGCGCAGTCCGCATCAGGACGTGTCCGCATGTCCAGCGACCCGGCATCCCCGGGGGCGCGGACGCCAGAGGGACGGGAGGAGAGAGTGCGGGCATCGGCGATACTGGCGGCTGGCCTCGCGGCGCTGCCGATCGGCGCAGCGGCAGCGGGGCTGCCGGCGCAGACCGACAGCTGGAGCGGCCAGGCGACGCTCTATCTCTGGCTGCCGGTCATCAACGGCGCGCAGCAGGGACCCGACGGCGAGCCGCTGGTCGATCTCGAGGTCAACGACGTGCTGTCGCGGCTCGACATGACCGCCATGGGCGCGTTCGAGCTGCGCAAGGATCGCTTCGGCCTCCTGTTCGACGCGGTCTATGTCGATCTCAGCAACGACGCCCAGTGGGTGCAGGATCGGGTCTCGGTGTCGACGGCGACCACGGTCGGCATGTACACCCTCGCCGCCGCCTACCGGCTCTACGACGACCCGCGCTCGGCGGTCGACGTCTATGCCGGCGGCCGCTACTTCGACACCAGTCTCGATTTCGGCATCGCCACCGACCGGCGCGGACGGACCGCCTCCGCCGACGTCTCCTGGAGCGACGCCATCCTTGGCTTCCGCGGCGGCGTGGCGCTCAACGAGCGCTGGTCGCTGCGCGGCTTCGCCGACGTCGGCGGCTTCGACGGCTCCTCGGATCTGAGCTGGCAGGTCTTCGGCGGCGCCAACTACGCGTTCGGCGAGCACTGGGACGCGACGCTCGGCTATCGCTACCTCTCGGTGCTGTACCAGGCGAGCGACCGGGCGAAGCTCGACCTCGACATCCAGGGCCCGGTCGTCGGCGTCAGCTACCGCTTCTGACTCAGTCCACCACCCGGAGCGTCAGGTTGATCCGACCGCCGCCGGGCAGCAGGCGCGAGCCGCCGACCGCTATGCGGTCGATGCCGTGGTAGGCGAGGCGCGCCTCGCCGCCCATGACCACCACGTCGCCGCTCTCGAGCCAGACCGAGCGCGTCGGATCGCCGCGCTCGCGCCCGCCCATGCGGAAGAGGCCCGGGTCGCCGAGGCTGATCGACACGACCGGCCAGGAGAAATCCGCCTCGTCCGCGTCGCGGTGCAGCCCCATGCGCGCGCCCTCGCGGTAGAGGTTGACGAGGCAGCAGTCGGGCAGCCGCTCGCCGCCGACGAGCGTGCGCCAGACCGCCAGCACCGGCTCGGGGATCGGCGGCCACGCCACCCCGGACGGGTGCGCGCGCACGTAGCGATAGCCCTTGCGGTCGGTGAACCAGCCGTACTTGCCCGCCGAGGTCATCTGCACCCGCATCGGCTTGCCCCAGGGCGTCAGCGGGCTGAAGAACGGCGCTGCGGCGGCGACGGCGGCGATCTCCGCCGCGACAGCGGCCTGCGCCGCCGGCGACAGCCACGCCTTGCGGACGTCGAACCCGCCAACGACCAGCCGCTGCTCCAAGAATCCCTCCTCGCGTCCCGGCGGCCCGCCTTGCGGGCAGGAAACCGCAAACCTATATAGCCTGCCAGCCCCGGATCGGAAAATTGCCGGTCCGGACCGGGATACGCGGCGGGGGCCTCCTCGGGGATCCGCCTTGTGAAATCGCCGCTCGAAAGGACAAGTGCATGTCAAAAGTCATCGGCATCGACCTCGGCACCACCAACTCCTGCGTCGCCATCATGGACGGCTCGCAGGCGCGCGTGATCGAGAACTCCGAAGGCGCCCGCACGACGCCGTCGATCGTTGCCTTCACCGACGAGGAGCGCCTCGTCGGCCAGGCCGCCAAGCGCCAGGCGGTCACCAATTCCGAGAACACCCTCTTCGCCATCAAGCGGCTGATTGGCCGCCGCACGGACGACCCGATGGTCGCCAAGGACAAGGAGATGGTGCCCTACAAGATCGTCCCCGGGCCGAACGGCGACGCCTGGGTCGAGGTCAAGGGCGAGAAGTATTCTCCCAGCCAGATTTCCGCCTTCATCCTGCAGAAGATGAAGGAGACCGCCGAGAGCTACCTCGGCGAGAAGGTGACGCAGGCCGTCATCACCGTCCCCGCCTACTTCAACGACGCCCAGCGCCAGGCGACCAAGGACGCCGGCAAGATCGCCGGCCTCGAGGTGCTCCGCATCATCAACGAGCCGACGGCGGCCGCGCTCGCCTACGGCCTCGAGAAGACCGGCACCAAGACGATCGCGGTCTACGACCTCGGCGGCGGCACCTTCGACATCTCGATCCTCGAGATCGACGACGGCCTCTTCGAGGTGAAGTCGACCAACGGCGACACCTTCCTCGG
>JBDHSS010000182.1:0-6376 GCA_039808205.1 Paracoccaceae bacterium
GTCTTGAACTTGTCGAGGTCGATCATCATCACCGCAAAGACCCCGTCGGTCTCGCGCGCCCGCTCCATCACCCGCAGCATGTGCTGACTGGCGTAGCGGCGGTTGTAGATTCCGGTCAGCGGGTCGATCACCGCGAGCTTGAGCCCGTTCCGGAGGTTGGTGCGCAGGCGGTCGGAATAACGCTTGCGCCGCAGCTGCGAGCGGATGCGGGCGATGAGCTCGGAGATGTCGAACGGCGTCTCGATGTAGTCGGAAGCGCCGAGGTCGAGCCCCTTGGCCGCCACCTGAACGTCGCCGTTCTCGACGACGAGGATCACCGCCGACTGCCGGGTCTCGGGGCGCGAGCGCAGCGCCGAGACGAGGCGCAGGCCGTCGCCGCCCTCGGCGAGCTGCTGATGCACCACGAAGCAGTCGGGCAGCTCGAGGCGCGCGAGGTTCAGCGCCTCGCGCTCGGAGTGGGTCACGATGGTCGGGATCGACAGCCGCTCGGAGAGCTGGCGCGCCCAGATCGCGCCGTGCGCGTCCGAGGGCGGGGCGAGCAGGATCGGGCCGCCCGCCTCGAGCTCGGGGTCGGGCTCGGTCATCAGGTCGGCGAGGCCGAGCTCGCGCGAGGTCATGTCGCGGAGCCGCAGCTCGTCGAACATCATCTTCATGCGCATGAGGTTGCGCACGCGGGCAAAGAGCGCGAGATCGTTGAAGGGCTTCGACAGGAAGTCGTCGGCGCCGGCCTCGAGCCCGCGGATCCGCTCCTCGGGGGTGTCGAGCGCGGTGACCATGATCACGGGAATGTGCGCGGTCGCCTCACGCGCCTTCAGCGCGGCGCAAACCTCGAAGCCGTCCATGTCGGGCATGAGCACGTCGAGCATCACCATGTCGGGCTGCTCGGAGTTCGCCATCGCCAGCGCCTGGGTGCCGTTCTCGGCCACCACCACGTCGTAGTAGGCCGAGGAGAGCTTGGCACGGAGCAGGAGCCGGTTCGTGGCGACGTCATCCACAACCAACACACGACCCGACATCCGGCCCTCACTCTCTGGAGCATGCGCTTGAGGCTGCAATTCCTCGCCGGACCATAGGGGACAGTGTGTTAATGAATGGTTTAGCCGCTGCGGGAACAGGTGAATGAAAGAGGAACAGGCGATCGGCATCGGCCAGGATGCGCTCATCTTCCTCGCCGGCCGGCCGGAGCTTCTCGACGCCTGCCTCGCCGCGAGCGGGCTCGCGGCAAGCGACCTCCGGGCCCGAGCCGGCGAGCCCGATTTCCTCGGCTTCGTGCTCGATTTCCTGCTGGAGAGCGACGACCGGGTCACCGCCTTCGCCGCCGAGGCGGGGCTCCGTCCCGAGGCCGTCGCCCGGGCGCGGGTGGCGCTCGGCGGAGCGGCGCCGGAATGGACCTGAGCCGTCAGCCGGCCGTGAGGAGGCTCGCGGCAGCATGCCGCAGCGCGTCGGGAACCGGGCAGGAGCGGTGGTCGTCGCGGGTGACGCAGACGTGCACGAAATGGATGTCGGCAGCGGCGGAGGCGGCGTCGCCGCGGAAGAGGCCGATGCGCCAGGTCAGCGAACGGGCGCCGAGGCGGACGAGCGCGAGGCCCGCGTCGACCGGGTCGGGGAAGCCGAGGCTCGCGTGGAAGCGGCAGCCGGTCTCCGCCACCAGGCAGACGATCGGGCCCGTCGGCACCTCGAGGCCGCCGGCGGCCAGCAGCCAGCCGTTCACCGCGGTGTCGGCGTACTCGTAGAAGACGGCGTTGTTCATGTGGCCATAGACGTCGTTGTCGCGCCAGCGCGTCGGCAGCCGGACGAAATGCCGAAAGTCCGCGCGCATCGGCGCGGTCGGGCGCACGAGGGGGGCCGCGGCGGTCAAGCGCCGTCCTTCTCGTTGCTCGCGGTGTCCATCACCTCCGCCACCGCGCCGGCGGGATTGGCGAGGCACGCCCACGGGGTGCGCCCCGGCAGGCGGACGATGACCTGGACGTCGGTGCCGGTCACGCGCGTGCTCGCGACCTCGCCGCCGCGCGTTCCCGCCGCGCGCTCGACGGCCGCGACGCAGGCCTGCTCGGCGGCCGCGGTCGGCACCGGCGGGCTCGCGTCCTCGGCGCCACAGCCGGCGAGCGCCGTCGCCGCAGCGAGAAGGAGTCCGTGTCGCATGGGGGTTCCCGCGGGTTGCCTCGGGGCGCGAGACTGACCGGCTTCGGCGCGGCGCGCAAGCCACGCCGAAGCCGGTGTCGCGGGTCAGATCAGGTTCCAGAGCGCGGCATCGGCGATCGGCGCCGGCGTGGTGATCGCCGCCGCCAGGTCGTCGTCCGGCCCGAGGATCACCACGTGCTCGATGTCAACGAGGGTCAGCCCGAGGTGCGGGAAGATCCGCACGTCGCCGTGGCGGATCGAGGCGTCGCAGGTGCCCTCGTCGAGCACGAGATAGGCGGTGTCGTCGCCGGCACCGCCGACGAAGACCCCGCCGTTGTGGGCGGGCGTGCCGCCGCGCGTGGTCTGGTCGATGTAGACGAAGGCGTCGTCGCCGCGCCCGCCGTGCAAGCCGTCGAAGCCTGCGCCGTCGATCAGGAGGTCGCGGCCGTTGCCGCCGAAGCTCGCGTCGGTGCCGGCGCCGTCGGCGATCACGTCGCTGCCATTGCCGCCAAAGCTCGCGTCATGGCCGGAGCCAGCGATGACGAGGTCGGCGCCGGCGCCGGCGAAGGTGCGGTCGTTGCCGAGGCCGGCGAGCACCGTGTCGGCGCCGCCCCGGGCATGGGTGTGGTCGTTCCCGGCGCCGGCGAGGATCAGGTCGCGGCCCCCGGTGCCGGTGATGCGGTCGTTGCCGTCCCCGAAGAACAGCGTCTCGCTGTCGAGGCTGTTGGCGGTGAAGATGCCCCAGACGCCGTGCAGCGCCGCGGTCGGATGGATGTAGTCCCAGAAGCCGAGCTGGTCGGGATCGACGCCGGCGACCGCCGGATTGGTCGGGTAGACCGCGCGGTAGCTGCCGTCCGGCTGCGCGACGAGCGTCGGGTTGCCGCCGGTGCCGAGGAGCTCGGGTTGCGCGAAGAGGTCGGCACGGAAGCCGAAGCTGCCGGCATCGGCGCTGACCTCGGCGCTGATGCGCGCCATGTCGAGGAAGCGCACCTCCGCGCCCATCGCCTCGAGCGCCGCCGCGCCCTGGACCAGGCCGGCGTTGTGGGCGGCGACCAGCTGGTCGCCGAGTGCCAGCATCTCGGGCGGGCGGAGCGTCGAGAGCGGGAAGAAGCGGAAGTTCGGCATGGTGGCGAGGATCACCTCGTCGACGCCGGCCGACACCGCCGCGCCGGCGTCGGCGATGGTGTTCCCGACCACCGCCTTGACGAGCGCCGCACCCTCGGCGAGCGCGGTGTCCGGGCTCGTCGGCGTGAACTCGGCATAGTCGTTGAGGCCGATGAAGAAGGCCGCGGCCGAGCCGTCCGGCGGCGGACTGGCGGCGGCGTCGGCAGCGAAGCGGCCGATCTGGCCGCCGAGGTTGAGGTCGAAGGCGAGGTCGGCGGGATCGGCGTCGGGCTGCCAGATCGCGCCCGGCGGCAGCTGCGCGCCGATCCGGGTGTCGACATAGGCCTTGAAGGTCAGCGATCCCACCGCATGAGCGTTGCCGACCGCGTAGTTCGCCGAGGATATGCCGAGCGAGTCGACGGCGACCCCGGCGTAGACCTCGCCGTTGGTGAAGCTGTCGCTGTAGCCCGAGTCGGGCGTTGGAACCGTGACGATGGTGTTGCGGCTGGTGAGGTCGTGGATGACCCCCTGGTCGGTCAGGCTGTCGCCGAAGAAGTAGAGGTGGCTGATCGGACTGGATGCCATGAGTGTCCCCCCTTGATTGTGCCTGCTGCCATAAGGCTTCCAATGCCGCCATCATGGCACATCCCGCGGGCTTCGCTCGGCGAAAATGTGACGCAGGTCGCCGGTTGCGCGCCCCGGTTGTTCGCGGCCGGATCGCGCCGGGGGTCGCTCGTCTTATAGTTGTATTAACCAGGTTAACGCTCTATCAAGAGCAGTGGCGCAAAGGCTTTACCGAGGCGAGGATGGCGGACTATAACAACGCCGCGGCGGATGCGCGATCCTCGAAAAACCACAAGATCGGCCGAGGCGAGAGGGCAAGGGACATATGTTTGGTGCGTTGAGCGGATTGTTCTCGTCGGACATGGCGATCGATCTCGGGACCGCGAACACTCTCGTCTACATCAAGGGCAGGGGCATCGTGCTCAACGAGCCCTCGGTGGTCGCCTATTCGGTGAAGGAGGGCAAGAAGCGGGTGCTCGCCGTCGGCGAGGACGCGAAGCTGATGCTCGGGCGCACGCCGGAATCGATCCAGGCGATCCGCCCGCTCCGCGACGGGGTCATCGCCGACTTCGAGGTCGCCGAGGAGATGATCAAGCACTTCATGCGCAAGGTCCACCGCCGCGGCGGCTGGGGCAAGCCGAAGGTGCTGGTCTGCGTGCCGCACGGCGCGACCTCGGTCGAGCGCCGGGCGATCCGCGAGAGCGTGCTCGCGGCCGGCGCGCGCAAGGCGGGGCTCATCTCCGAGCCGATCGCGGCGGCGATCGGGGCGGGAATGCCGATCGCCGACCCGACCGGCTCGATGGTCGTCGACATCGGCGGCGGCACAACCGAGGTCGCGGTGCTGTCGCTCGGCGATGTGGTCTATGCGAAAAGCGTGCGCGTCGGCGGCGACCGCATGGACGAGGCGATCATCAACTACCTGCGCCGCCAGCACAATCTCCTCGTGGGCGAGTCGACCGCCGAGAAGATCAAGTGCGAGATCGGCACGGCGCGGATGCCCGACGACGGCCGCGGCGCACGGATCGAGGTGCGCGGCCGCGACCTCCTGAACGGCATCCCGAAGGAGATGGAGATCAACCAGGCGCAGGTGGCCGAGGCGCTGGCCGAGGCGGTGCAGCTCATCGTCGACGGGGTGATGACGGCACTCGAGCAGACGCCGCCCGACCTCGCCGCCGACATCGTCGACCGCGGCGTGATGCTGACCGGCGGCGGGGCGCTCCTTGGCGACCTCGACCTCGCGCTCCGCGAGCAGACGGGGCTTGCGATCACCGTGGCCGAGGACTCGCTCAACTGCGTCGCGCTCGGCACCGGCCGGTCCTTGGAGTTTGAAACCCAGCTCGCCCATGTGATAGACTTCGGCAACTGAGGCGGGCGCCAGACCTGCCCGGCCGAGGCACGCCGGAGCCCGCCCGGCCAGAGGCACCGAATTACCGTGGCGCTGCGCAGCGATTCCCCTCCCGACTATCTCCGCGGCGTGCGGCGCGTGCTGGTCGGGACCTTCGCCGTCGTCCTCCTGGCGGTCTTTCTCGTCTGGCGCGTCGACAACGCCCGCGTCGAGCAGCTGCGGATCTCCCTCGTCGACCGCTTCGTGCCGAGCTTCGAGTGGACGACCCGGCCGATCGCCGCGGCGGCGCGGATGCTGTCCGACGTGCAGGCCTATCGCCGGGTCTATGCGCAGAACGAGGAGCTGCGCCGCGAGCTGCAGCGGATGCAGGGCTGGCGCGAGGCGGCGCTGCAGCTTGAGCAGAAGAACGCCAAGCTCCTCGCGCTCAACCGGGTGCGGCTCAACCCGCGGCTGACCTTCGTCACCGCCGAGATCCTTGCGGACGCCGGCAGCCCGTTCCAGAGCTCGGCTATGGTCAACGTCGGCCGCATCGACGGCGTGACCGACGGCTCGGCGGCGATGGACGGGCTCGGGCTGGTCGGACGCGTCGCCGGGGTCGGCGAGCGCTCGTCGCGGATCATTCTGCTCAACGACGCCTCGAGCCGGGTGCCGGCGACGATCCTGCCTTCGGGGCAGCGCGCGATGGTCGCCGGCGACAACGGCCCCGCGCCGACGCTCGAGTTTGTCGACCAGTCCGACGCGCTGCGCCCCGGCGACCGGGTGGTGAGCTCGGGCGCGGGCGGGCTCTATCCGCCCGACATCCTGATCGGGCAGGTGTTCATCGGCGCCGACGGCCGCGGCCGGGTGCGCCTCGCCGCCGACACCCGCCGGCTCGACTTCGAGCGCGCGGCGCGCGCCGTGCCGGCGCCCGTGGTCGAGGGGCCGGGCGGGCTCATCGGGCCGCTGCAGCCGGAGGCGCCGGTGGCCGACGCCGGCGGGGTGGCGGAATGACGCCGCGCCGGGTGCCGCCTGCGGTCGAGACGGCGCTCCTGCCGCTCCTCGGCCTCGTCGCGGTCTTTGCCGCGCTGATCCCACTTGAGCCCGGACGGCTGGTCGCGCCCGATCTCGTCTTCTGCCTGATGGTCGCCTGGGTGATCCGCCGGCCGACGCGCCTGCCGGTCTGGATCGCGCCGGCGCTCGGGCTCCTCGGCGACGTGCTGCTGATGCGGCCGATCGGGCTCGGCGCGCTCGGGCTGATGCTGG
>JBDHSS010000183.1:0-6352 GCA_039808205.1 Paracoccaceae bacterium
GGCCCCGGCCAGCACGGCCAGCGCCGCAAGGGCAAGATGTCGGACTTCGGCACCCAGCTCCGCGCCAAGCAGAAGCTCAAGGGCTACTACGGCGACCTGACCGAGAAGCAGTTCCGCCGCATCTACGACGATGCCGAGCGCGCGCGCGGCGACACCTCGGAGCTCTTGATCGGCCTGCTCGAGCGCCGGCTCGACGCGATCGTCTACCGCGCGAAGTTCGTGCCGACGATCTTCGCCGCCCGCCAGTTCGTCAACCACGGCCACGTCGCGGTGAACGGCCGCCGCGTCAACATCGCCTCCTACCGCGTGAAGGAGGGCGACGTCGTCTCCGTGCGCGACAAGTCGCGCCAGCTCGCCATCGTGCTCGAGGCGATCGGCTCGCCGGAGCGCGACGTGCCGGAATACCTCCACGTCGACCACTCCAAGCTCACCGCCGAGTTCGTCCGCGCCCCCGCGCTCTCCGACGTGCCCTATCCGGTGATGATGGAGCCGAACCTCGTCGTCGAGTACTACGCGAAGAACTGACGCGCCCGACGCGCACGCCCGTCCGACGGCCGCGGTCCACCGACCGCGGCCGTCAGCGTTTCGGCCGGCTTGACCGGCCGATCACCCGGATGCGAGGCTGTCGGCTCTCCCGCGCGAGGCCCCATGAGCCGCCTGCTGATTAACGAGTACCTGGCCGAGATCGATCGCCTGCGCACCGTCTCGGGCAGCATGATCGAGGGGATCATCGCCGAGGCGTTCAAGGATCTCCTCAAGCGCTGGGCGCGGGGGCAGAACCTCACCTTCCTTGCCCAGGCGCCCTACGAGACCGGCATGAAGACCCGCGTCGTCCCCGACGGCACCGTCCTGCATGCGCTCCGCGTCCCCCTCGGCTACTGGGAGGCCAAGGACACCGACGACGACCTCGACGAGGAGATCGGGAAGAAGCAGCGCAAGGGCTATCCCTCCGACAACATCGTCTACGAGGACAGCCGCACCGCCGTGCTGATCCAGGACGGCCGCGAGGTCGCCCGCTGCGGCATGACCGACGTCGACGCCCTCGACAAGCTTCTCGCCCGCTTCTTCGCCTGGGAACGCCCGGAGATCGCCGAGTTCCGCAAGGCCGTCGCCCAGTTCCGCGACGACCTCCCCCGCGTGCTCGACGCGCTCCGCGAGAAGATCGACGACGCCTATCGCGACAACGCTCCCTTCCGCGCCAGCGCAAGCGCCTTCCTCGCCCACGCCCGCGAGACGATAAACCCGACGCTCGGCGAAGCCGACGTGCGCGAGATGCTGATCCAGCACATCCTGACCGAGGAGATCTTCACCCACGTCTTCGACCGGCAGGACTTCCACCGCGAGAACAACATCGCCCAGGAACTCTACAAGCTCGAAGGCGCGTTCTTCACCGGCGCGGTGAAGCAGGACACGCTGCGCGCGCTCCGCCCGTTCTACGCCGCGATCCGCGCCAATGCCGCGCAGATCACCGGCCACCACGAGAAGCAGAGCTTCCTCAAGGCGATCTACGAGACCTTCTACAAGGTCTACAATCCCAAGGCCGCCGACCGCCTCGGCGTCGTCTACACCCCGAACGAGATCGTGCGCTTCATGGTGCAGGGCGCCGACTGGCTCTGCCAGAAGCATTTCGGCAAGGCGCTGATCGACCCCGGCGTCGAGATCCTCGACCCCGCGACCGGCACCGGGACCTTCGTCTGCGAGCTTATCGAGCACTTCCGCGGCGAGCCGGCGAAGCTCCGCCACAAGTACAAGACCGAGCTCCACGCCAACGAGGTCGCGATCCTCCCCTACTACGTCGCCAACCTCAACATCGAGGCGACCTACGCCGCCGTCACCGGCCAGTACGCCGAGTTCGAGAACCTCTGCTTCGTCGACACCCTCGACAACACCGCCGGCCTCGGCATCAAGGCCGGCCACTAGTTCGACATGTTCGGCGCGCTCTCCGACGAGAACGTCAAGCGCGTCCGCGAGCAGAACAAGCGCAAGATCTCCGTCGTCATCGGCAACCCTCCCTACAACGCCAACCAGCAGAACGAGAACGACAACAACAAGAACCGCGCCTATCCCCACATCGACGGCCTCATCAAGCGGAGCTTCGTCCGCCTCTCGACGGCGCAGAAGACCAAGGTCTACGACATGTACGCCCGCTTCTTCCGCTGGGCCTCGGACCGCCTGCACGACGACGGCGTCATCGCCTTCGTCACCAACCGCAGCTTCATCGACAGCCGCACCTTCGACGGCTTCCGCCGCTACGTGGCGCAGGAGTTCGCCGAGGTCTACGTCGTCGACCTCGGCGGCGACGTGCGCGCGAACTCCAAGATTTCAGGGTCCAAGCACAACGTCTTCGGCATCCAGACCGGCGTCGCCATCTCCTTCCTGGTCAAACGCCGCGGGCGCAAGGACTGCCGCATCCACTACGCCCGCCGCCCGGAGTTCGACACCGCCGAGGACAAGCTCGCCTGGCTCGACACCACGCGGGCGGCGGAGATCCACTTCGAGCGGGTAGTGCCGGACAAGCGGGGGAACTGGATCAATCAGGACGAGAACGACTGGGACGAGCTGATCCCGGTGGCGGACAAGAAGACCAAGGCGGCAAAGACGCGCTCGCAGGAGCGGGCGATCTTCAAGATTTTCTCCTTGGGCGTCTCAACCAACCGAGATGAATGGGCCTACGATGTCGATGAGGCGCTTAGCTTCAGCAAGATTGAATTCCTGATCCAGCGATACGATGCCGAGAAGGCTCGCTGGCAATCAAGCGCATCTAGACCCGACGCTGTTGCGGATTTCTTGGACAGCTCAATAAAGTGGACTGCGGACCTCCAGCAAAGCCTGTTGAGGAATGATAGCTTTTCGCCAAACGTGCAGCGTGTGTTCCCGTCGGCATATCGTCCGTTCGTCAAGAGGTTCGTTTACTTCGCGCCAAAGATTGCCCATCGGATGTATCAGAACGGTCAGTTCTTCCCTCAGCGCGATTCTGAGAACCAAATTCTGACATTCTCAAACTTTAGGCGCGCGCCCTATGGAGTTCACGCGACAAACGTTCTGCCCAACACTGATTACTTCGTTCCCGACGTCGCCACAGGGGTAGGCCGCTACCGCTATACCTCCACCGGCGAGCGCCTCGACAACATCACCGACTGGGCCGAGAACAAGTTCCGCGCCCGCTACGGCGCCAAGGCCGGCGTCAGCAAGGACACGATCTTCGCCTACGTCTACGCCGCCCTCCACGACCCCGTCTGGCGCGAGGCCTACGCGATCAACCTGCGCCGCGAGTTCCCGCGCCTGCCCTTTCACGCCGACTTCGGCCAGTGGGCCGACTGGGGCCAGCGCCTCCTCGACCTCCACATCGGCTACGAGGCGGTCGAGCCCTGGCCGCTGGTGCGCGTCGACGTGCCCGACGCGAAGGCGCGGGCGGCGGGGCTGGCGCCGCGGCCGATCCTCAAGGCCGACCGGGAGGCGGGCGTGCTCGTCCTCGACAGCGAGACCCGGCTCGAGGGCGTCCCGCCCGAGGCCTGGGACTACCGCCTCGGCAACCGCACCGCCCTCGACTGGGTGCTCGACCAGCACAAGGAGAAGCGGCCTAAGGATCCGACGATCCGCGCCCGCTTCGACACCTACCGTTTTGCCGACCACAAGGAGCGCGTGGCCGACCTCCTCGCCCGGGTGACGCGGGTGTCGGTCGAGACGGTGGCAATCGTCGCGGCGATGCGCGCGCTGGCCCGCGCCGCCGCGCCGCGCTGACCGGCCGGGCGCCGCCGCCGGCTCCACCTCGCCTTCACCTTTTCCTGCGCGACGCACCCCGGCCTTAACGTCTCGCGTCTCGACCCGTCGGTGGTGCATGGAATGTGCATGCGTTGTGCATGCGATGTGCATCGAGGATTCCACCGTTAACGATTGAAATCGCCGCGATTCGCGGCATCCTCCGGAAACTGGCGCATGACCGGGCTTGACTCGGACGCGCGGAGGCGACAAGGCCGGCGAACATCTCTCCCTTTCCGGATTCCAGCCCATGCCCGCCTATCGCTCGCGCACCTCGACCCACGGTCGCAACATGGCCGGGGCGCGCGGCCTGTGGCGCGCCACCGGCATGAAGGACGGCGACTTCGGCAAGCCGATCGTCGCGGTCGTCAACTCGTTCACCCAGTTCGTGCCGGGCCACGTCCACCTCAAGGATCTCGGCCAGCTCGTCGCGCGCGAGATCGAGGCGGCGGGTGGCGTCGCCAAGGAATTCAATACGATAGCGGTGGATGACGGCATCGCCATGGGGCACGACGGGATGCTCTACTCGCTGCCCTCGCGCGAGGTGATCGCCGACTCGGTCGAGTACATGGTCAACGCGCACTGCGCCGACGCGATGGTCTGCATCTCGAACTGCGACAAGATCACGCCGGGCATGCTGATGGCGGCGCTCAGGCTCAACATCCCGGCGGTCTTCGTCTCCGGCGGGCCGATGGAGGCGGGCAAGGTGGTGCTCGGTGGCAAGGCGGTTGCGCTCGATCTCGTCGACGCGATGGTGGCCGCCGCCGACGACGCGGTCAGCGACGCCGACGTGCAGGCGATCGAGCGCTCGGCCTGTCCGACCTGCGGGTCGTGCTCGGGAATGTTCACCGCCAACTCCATGAATTGCCTCACGGAAGCCCTTGGCCTCTCCCTCCCCGGGAACGGCTCGGCGCTCGCCACCCACGCCGACCGGCGGCGGCTTTTCGTCGAAGCCGGGCACCTGGTCGTCGACCTCGCCCGGCGCTGGTACGAGCAGGACGACGCCTCCGTCCTGCCCCGCGCCGTCGCCTCGAAGGGCGCCTTCGAGAACGCGATGACGCTCGACATCGCCATGGGCGGATCGACCAACACCGTGCTGCACATCCTCGCCGCCGCGCACGAGGCGGAGTGCGACTTCACCTTGGACGACATCGACCGGCTGAGCCGAAAGGTGCCGGTGCTCTGCAAGGTGGCGCCGGCGAAGGCCGACGTGCACATGGAGGACGTGCACCGCGCCGGCGGGATCATGGCGATCCTCGGCGAGCTCGACCGGGCGGGGCTCCTGCACGCCGACCTGCCGACGGTGCACAGCCCGAGCCTTGGCGCCGCGCTCGAGCAGTGGGACGTGGCGCACACGCAGTCCGAGCGCGTGCGCGAGTTCTACCGGGCGGCGCCGGGCGGGGTGCCGACGCAAGAGGCGTTCAGCCAGGCGCGGCGTTGGGACGGGCTCGACCTCGACCGCGAGAACGGGGTGATCCGCTCGGCCGCGCACCCGTTCTCCAAGGACGGCGGGCTGGCGGTGCTCCATGGCAACCTCGCCGAGGATGGCTGCATCGTGAAGACCGCCGGCGTCGACGAGTCGATCCTGCGGTTCTCCGGGCGGGCGCGGGTCTTCGAGAGCCAGGACGCGGCGGTGAGCGCCATCCTCGGCAACAAGGTCGAGCCGGGCGACGTGGTGCTCATCCGCTACGAGGGGCCGAAGGGCGGACCGGGCATGCAGGAGATGCTGTATCCGACGAGCTACCTGAAGTCGAAGGGGCTGGGCAAGGCCTGCGCGCTCGTGACCGACGGGCGGTTCTCGGGCGGCTCGTCCGGGCTCTCGATCGGGCACGTCTCGCCGGAGGCGGCGGAAGGCGGCGCGATCGGGCTGGTGCGCGAGGGCGACCGGATCGAGATCGACATCCCGGGCCGGCGCATCCACCTCGCGGTCGACGACGCCGAGCTTGCCCGCCGGCGCCAGGAGCAGGAGGCGGCCGGCTGGAAGCCGGCGGCGCCGCGCAAGCGGCGGGTGACGACGGCGCTGCGGGCGTATGCGGCCTTCGCGACGAGCGCGGCCAAGGGCGCGGTGCGGGTGGTGCCGGAGTAGCGGGGCGGTCGGTCGCCGGCGCCCGACAAGCTGAGGCACAGCATCGGCCGGGCAATTGCGCGGAGCGTGTCCGCCCCGCAAGACGCGCTCGGGCGGTCATTGCCCCCGCCGCCGCGGCGGCTAGAGCGGAACCCGAGCTGATTGAATCTCAGGGGGTTCCCCCTGGGCTCGGGTTCTGATTCAAGCTGTCTGCCGGAGGGAGGGCCGGCAGGCATGTCGAAAGCACTTTCTGTCGACCTTCGGACACGGGTCCTCGCGGTGGTGGCTAGGGGGGGCGACGATCGGGAAGCCGCGGCTCGGTTCGGGGTGAGCGCGGCGAGCGTAAGCCGCTGGCGGCGGCTTGAGCGGGAAAAGGGCGACGTGCGACCCGGACCGCTCGGCGGAGATCGCCGGTCGGGCCGGATCGAGGCCCAGGCCGATCTGGCCAACCGGGACTGTCAGGAATTCCGTGTGCGGGCGGGCGGCTGAACATCAGGCCATCGCCCTGGTAAAGCGCTCGCCGAACAT
>JBDHSS010000184.1:0-6331 GCA_039808205.1 Paracoccaceae bacterium
ACCAGCCCGGCCGCCCCCGTGCCCCTGACCCGCGCCGCGCCGCGCAGTACGCGCGCGACTGGCGCGCGTTCCAGACGCTCCACCGCCACCGGACGGAGATCGAGACGACGGTCGACCGGGCCCCCGGTTGACCCTTCGTCTGGAGGCGATCAGCCCGAACCCTGGTGCATGCGATGTGCATGGATTGTGCATGGGTTGTGCATGCCGCAGCCCGCCCCTCCAGGCTCAGCCGGGGCTGCGTTAATCAGCCCTCCAGCCGCCGCGGCTTGTGCTTGTCGAGCGCGGTCACGTTCGGCTTGCGCCGCCCGGCATAGGGGTTGTCGCCCGAGCGCAGGTAGAGCCGGATCGGCGTGCCCTGCATGTCGAAGTCGCGCCGGAGCCCGTTGACGAGAAAGCGTTTGTAGTCCTCGGGCACCGCCTCCGGGATCGAGGCGAACAGGACGAAGGTCGGCGGCCGGGTCTTCACCTGGGTCATGTAGCGCAGCCGGATCCGCCGCCCCGCCGGCGCCGGCGGCGGGTGCTCGGCGGTCTGCCCCGCCAGCCAGCGGTTGAGCCGCGCCGTCGAGATCCGGGTGTTCCACACCGCATACGCGCGCACGATCGCCGCGTGCAACCGATCGAGCCCCTTGCCGGTCAGCGCCGAGACCATCACCATCGGCGCGCCCCTGAGCTGCGGCAGCAGCCGCCCGAACGCCTCGCGCAGCTCGTTGAGCTTGTGCGGCTTGTCCTCCTCAAGATCCCACTTGTTCACGGCGACCACCACCGCCCGCCCCTCGCGCTCGGCGAGGTCGGCGATGCGCAGATCCTGGCTCTCGAACGGCACCTGCACGTCGAGGAGCACGACGACCACCTCGGCGAACTTCACCGCCCTGAGGCCGTCGGAGACCGAGAGCTTCTCGAGCTTGGCCTGCACCTTGGCCTTCTTGCGCATCCCGGCGGTGTCGAAGATGCGGAACGGCGTGCCTTGCCAGTCGAGCTGCACCGCGATCGCGTCGCGAGTGATCCCCGCCTCCGGGCCGGTCAGCAGCCGGTCCTCGCCGAGGATCGCGTTGACGAGCGTCGACTTGCCGGCGTTCGGCCGCCCGACGACGGCGATCTGGATCGGCCGCCCGGCGGGCAGCGCCGCGCCCTCGCCCTCCTCGTCGACGCTGTCGTCGATCTCGTCGCCGGTCTCGACATCGACCACCTCGGCCGCGTCGGGAAATTCCGCCGCCACCGGCTCCAGCGCCCGCATGAGGTCGTCGAAGCCGATGCCGTGCTCGGCCGAGAGCGCCACCGGCTCGCCGAGCCCGAGCTCCCACGCCTCGAGGAGCCCCGCATCGGCCGCGCGCCCCTCGGCCTTGTTGGCGACGAGGATCACCCGCGCCGCGCGCCGGCGCAGCAATTCGGCCAGCGTGCGGTCGACCGGCGTCACGCCGATCCGCGCGTCGATCAGGAACAGGCAGACGTCGGCTGCGTCCACCGCCCGCTCGGTCAGCGCCCGCATCCGGCCGGCCAGGCTGTCGTCGGTCGCCTCCTCGAGGCCGGCGGTGTCGATCACCGCGAAGCGCAGCGGCCCGAGCCGACCGGCACCCTCGCGCAGGTCGCGCGTGACGCCCGGCTGATCGTCGACGAGCGCCAGCCGCCGGCCGACCAGCCGGTTGAACAGCGTCGACTTGCCCACGTTCGGGCGCCCGACGATGGCGAGGGTGAAGGACATCGGCAGCCTTCGCGCTTAGGGGGCCCCGGCCCCGGCCGCGGGATCCTTACCGGCTCGCCCGATCATTGAAAAGCGAGAAGCTGCCCCGCCATGGTGACGATGTACATGACGCCGCCCGCCACCGCCGGCGCCGCGGCAGCACCTCCCGGCAACGCGATCTGCGCAAGCAACGACCCGTCGACCGGCGAGAACGCCCGCAGCACCTCGTCGCCGCTCGCGACCCAGAGCCGGCCACCGGCCAGCACCGGGCCGTAGTAGGGCACCGCGCGCGTCGGCTTGCCGCGGCCGAAAAGCCCGCCATAGGGGAAGTACTGCGGCAGGTTCACCTGCCAGATCAGATCGCCGGTGACTGCGTCGGCGCGCACCAGCGCGCCCACGTCGGAGAGGAGGAAGACCGACCCGCCGACCGGCCACGCCGGGCCGTACGAGCCTTCGTCGATCGTCCACACCCGCTCGCCGGTGTCCGCGTCGAGCCGGATGGTGCGTCCCGCCTGGTTCGAGGCATAGACGATGCTGCCGTCGATCACCGGGTCGCCGCTCACGTCGACGATACTGCTGCGCACCAGATTGGGCCGGCCGCCGGTGATCGCCGTTCCCCAGACGACGAGGCCGTTGCGCGCCAGCACGCCCAGCACCTCGCCCGAGGTGAACGGGATCACCGCGAGCCGGCCGTCGAACGCCGGCGAGGCGCCGCCCATCAGCCCGGCGCCGCCGGTGCCCTGCACCTGCCACACCGTCTCGCCGGTTTTCGCATCGAGCCCGAAGGCGTTGTCGTCGCGCTGCACCACGATGAGCTGGCCGCCGGCGACGGTCGGCGCGGCCTGGATCGGCGCCTGCAGCGTTTTCTGCCAGATCACGCCGCCGGTCGCCGGATCGAGCGCAAAGACCTGGCCGAAGCCCGTGGTCACGAAAAGCATGCCCCCCGCCTCGGCAAAGCCGCCGCCCGGGCCGTTGTCGATCATCTGCTCCGCCGGGACGACGCTCCGCGTCCAGGCGATGCGGCCGTCGCGGGTGACGGCGGAAACCTGGCCGGCCGCATCAAGCGTGAAGACGAGCCCGCCGGCGACGATCGGGCTGCTCAGGAGCCGCCGCCGCTTCGCGTCGCCCTCGCCGATGTTGGTCGACCACACGAGCTGCGGCACCGGCCGGAACGCCGGGTTCACGATGCGTCCGGCGGAGGAGCCGTTGCGGTGGGTCCATTCGGCGTTGCTGACCGCGGCCGGGATCGCGATCGGCCGGGCGGTCTTGGCGCTCGCCGGCGGCGCGGTCTTCTCCTCGCGCACCGGAATGCGCTCGCCGGGCAGCGGCGCGCCCTTCTGGCTGCAGGCGGCCAGCGCCAGCGCGAGCACAGCAACGATCGGCAGCGGACGCAACACCGGCATCATCGGACCGTCAGCCGCCTGCCGAGGCCGGCACCGTCACCGTGCCGCCGGCCGCGATGATGAGCTGGCGCGCCCGGTTCTTTAGCGCCTCGGTCGCCAGCGGCTCGACGAGGATCGCGTTGAGATCGGCGACAGCCGCGGGGCGGTCGCCGGAGTCGAGGTGCATCAGCGCCCGCTCCTCCAGCGCCAGCGGCCGGAACGGCGCATCGCTCGCCGCGAGAAGCTCGATCGCCGCTGCGCGCTCGGAGGCATCCATCGTCTTGCCGAGCAGCATGACGCGCTCGAGCGTGGCGAGCTGGCGATAGACCGGGCCGACGTCGCCGTCCTCGGCCACCGCCGCGAGCACCGCGGCCGCGCCGGCCGTGTCGCCGGCATCGGCCAGGCTGCCGGCCTCGCCGAGCCGCGCGATGATCGCATGCGGCGCGCCCTTGGCGACGTCGCCGAGGAGGCCCGCGCGCGTCTTGGCGTCGGGCTCGGCGAAGGCGGCGCGCAGCGCGTCGCCGGCGCCCTCGGCCTCGGCGGCATGGCGCGCCTTCAGGATCTCGTTGGCCGCAGCACCGCCGACGATCGCCAGCACCACGGCGAGGATCAGCCAGCCGTAGCGGCGCAGCGTCGCATAGAGCCGGTCGCGGCGGACCTCCTCGCTCACCTCGTGGATGAAGGAATCACTCTCGTGCACGCGCCGCTCTCCGGGAAAGCCGTCGCGCTCCTATATCCGCCGCCTCGCATGGTGCCAAGGGCGAACCCCCCGATCCCGCCCCGTCACGCCGCGTCGGACTCGGCCAGGCGCTCGGCCAGCTGCCGGCTCCAGAGGCGCGCATAGCGTCCGCCGAGCGCGAGCAGCGCCTCGTGGCTGCCCTCCTCGACCACCTGCCCGCGCTCGAGCACGACGATGCGGTGTGCGTCGACCACGGTCGAGAGCCGGTGCGCGATGACGATCACCGTGCGTCCCACGCCCATCGCCCGGAGCGCGCCCTGGATCTCGCGCTCGGTGTCGGTGTCGAGCGCGCTGGTCGCCTCGTCGAGGAGCAGGATCGGCGGGTTCTTGAGGAGCGTGCGCGCGATGCCGACGCGCTGCTTCTCGCCGCCCGAGAGCTTCAGCCCGCGCTCGCCGACGACGGTGTCGTAGCCGTGCGGCAGCCGCTGGACGAAGTCGTGGATCTGCGCCGCGCGCGCCGCCGCCTCGATCTCCGGCCAGCTGGCGCCGGGCCGGCCATAGGCGATGTTGTAGCCGATGGTGTCGTTGAAGAGCACGGTGTCCTGCGGCACGACGCCGATCGCGGCGCGCAGGCTCGCCTGCGTCACCGACCGCACGTCCTGCCCGTCGATCAGCACCGCGCCCCCGGTCACGTCGTAAAAGCGGAAGAGAAGCCGGCCGATCGTCGACTTGCCCGCGCCCGAGGAGCCGACGACCGCGACCGTCTCGCCAGGCGCGACGACGAGGTCGAGGTGGCGCAGGATCGGCCGCTCCGGCTCGTAGGCGAAGCTCACGTCGCGGAACTCGACGCGCCCCCGGCTGACGACGAGCGGCCGAGCGTCCGGGCGGTCGACGATTTCCGCCGGCTGCTCGAGCAGGTCGAACATCGCCGCCATGTCGACGAGGCTCTGGCGGATCTCGCGATAGACGGTGCCGAGGAAGTTCAGCGGCAAGGTGATCTGGATCATGTAGGCGTTGACCATGACGAAGTCGCCGACGGTCAGCGCGCCGGACTGCACGCCGCGCGCCGCCATCGCCATCACCACGACGAGGCCGACGGTGATGATCGCCGACTGTCCGGCGTTCAGCCAGGTGAGGCTGACGCCGGTGGTGTTCGCCGCCGCCTCGTAGCCGCGCATCGCCGCGTCGTAGCGCGCTGCCTCGCGGTCCTCGGCGGTGAAGGTCTTGACCGTCTCGAAGTTGAGCAGGCTGTCGACCGCCTTCTGGTTCGCCTCGGTGTCGCGCTCGTTCATCCGCGCCCGCACCGCGAGCCGCCACTCGGTCAGGCGGAAGGTGAACCAGACGTAGATGGCGATGGTGATCGCGACCACCACCAGATACCAGACGTCGAAGGCAAGGCAGAGGATGATGCCGACGAGCGCGAGCTCGAGCACCATCGGCACGATCGAGAACAAGAGGAACCGCAGCAGGAAGTCGACGCCCTTCACGCCGCGGTCGATCACCCGGCTGAGCCCGCCGGTGCGCCGGGTGATGTGGTAGCGCAGGCTGAGCGCATGCACGTGGCGAAAGGTGGCGAGCGCCAGCAGCCGCAGCGCCCGCTGGCCGACGGGCGTGAAGATGCCGTCGCGCAGCTGGCCGAGCCCGACACCGGCAAAGCGCATCAGGCCGTAGAACACGGTCAGCGCGATCGGGCCCGCCGCCACCAGGTAGCCAACCTTGGCCGCCGGGTCGCTCGGCGCCAGCCCGTCGACCGCGGCCTTGAAGAACACGGGCGTCGCCACGGTGGCGAGCCGCGAGGCGACGAGCGCGAGCATGGCGATGACCACGCGGGCGCGCAGGCCGGTCTCGCCCTCGGGCCAGATGTACGGGGTCACCTTGCGGATCGTGCGCCACCCGCTCTCGCGAGAGGTGTCGCGGGCCAGGCTGGCGGCGACCTCGGGCGGGGTCGCGTCGGCGGGATCGGACATCGGGCTTGCCTACTGGGCTGGCTCCGCACCCGGCATCCGGAAGATCTGGCCCGGATAGATCAGGTCGGGATCGCGGATGAGATCGCGGTTGGCGGTGTAGATGCGGGTGTACTCCACGCCCGAACCATAGTGCAACCGCGCCAAAGTCCAGAGGTTGGTGCCCGGCTGCACCGTCAGCTCCGGCGTCCCGTCCGCCCCCGCCACGATGTCGGCGCTGCCGGGACGCGGCATAGGCGGGAAGTCGCGCTGGAACGGCGTCTCGACCCGGCTCGTCACCGCCCCGTCGCTGCCGAGCTGGTCGACGCGCAGCCGGTAGATGCCTTCGGCGAGGTCGGGCAGCGACGCGGACCAGCGCCCGTCGCCGGCGACGCGCGATTCGGCGGCGAAGCGGCCGTCGACGTAGACGCGCAGCACCGCGCCGGCGGTGCCAACGCCGCCGAGCCGGACGTCGCCCGTCGCGGCGTAGGAGATCGAGCCGAGGGTGATCGCGCGTGGCGCCGTCGGCGCGCCGGCGGGCGGCGCCACCTCGACGCCGCTCGGGCGCACGATCGCCGTTGCCGCCACCTCGGGCTTGGCGGGCTCGGGCCCGGGCTCGCCCGCCTCGACCGCCGGCGCGGCCGGCGTC
>JBDHSS010000185.1:0-6305 GCA_039808205.1 Paracoccaceae bacterium
GAGAGGCCGAGGCGGTGCACCTTGCCGATCACCGCGTTGCGGGTGACGCCGCCGAGCTCCTTGGCGATCTGGCTCGCGCTCTTGCCCTCGGACCACATGGTCTTGAGAGCCTCAACGCGCTCGTCGGTCCACGACATCTCGGACATGCTCCACTCGATCGGAAGGGGCGCGGGGCGCGTGCGGGCCCGCCTCGGCCCCTTATTGTAGTCATCGGGCGGGCAGTGACAAGCGCACCCGGTCCTTGGCGGCGCCGGGGCGGGGGCTCCGGCGCCGGGGTTCGGGGTCAGCCGAGGGCGGCCTGCAGGTTCTCGTCGACCTTCTCGAGATAGCCGGTGGTGGTCAGCCACTTCTGGTCCGGGCCGACGAGGAGCGCGAGATCCTTGGTCATGAAGCCCGCCTCGACGGTCTCGACGGTCACGCGCTCGAGCGTCTCGGCGAAGCGGAGGAGCTCGGCGTTGTCGTCGAGCTTGGCGCGATGCTTGAGGCCGCCGGTCCAGGCGTAGATCGAGGCGACGGAGTTGGTCGAGGTCGCCTCGCCCTTCTGGTGCTGGCGGTAGTGGCGCGTCACCGTGCCGTGCGCCGCCTCGGCCTCGACGGTCTTGCCGTCCGGCGTCATCAGGACCGAGGTCATCAGGCCGAGCGAGCCGAAGCCCTGCGCCACGGTGTCGGACTGCACGTCGCCGTCGTAGTTCTTGCAGGCCCAGACGTAGCCGCCCGACCACTTCAGCGCCGAGGCGACCATGTCGTCGATGAGCCGGTGCTCGTAGGTGATGCCCGCCTTCTTGAACGCGTCGGCGAACTCCTCGTCGTAGACCTTCTGGAACAGATCCTTGAAGCGGCCGTCGTAGGCCTTGAGGATGGTGTTCTTGGTCGAGAGGTAGAGCGGCCACTTCAGGCCCAGCGCGTAGTTCATCGAGGCGCGGGCGAAGTCGATGATCGACTGGTCGAGGTTGTACATCGCCATGGTGACGCCGGCGCCGGGGGCGTTGAACACCTCGCGCTCGATCGTCTGGCCGTCCTCGCCGACGAACTTCAGCGTCAGCTTGCCCTTGCCGGGGAACAGGAAGTCGGTGGCGCGGTACTGGTCGCCGTAGGCGTGGCGACCGACGACGATGGGCTGGGTCCAGCCGGGGACGAGGCGCGGCACGTTGCGGCAGATGATCGGCTGGCGGAAGATCACGCCGCCGAGGATATTGCGGATCGTGCCGTTCGGCGACTTCCACATCTGCTTGAGGCCGAACTCCTCGACGCGGGCCTCGTCCGGGGTGATCGTCGCGCACTTCACGCCGACGCCGTACTCCTTGATGGCGTTGGCGGCGTCGACGGTGATCTGGTCGTCGGTGCGGTCGCGCTCCTCGATGCCGAGGTCGTAATACTTCAGGTCGATGTCGAGATACGGCAGGATCAGCTTCTGCTTGATGAAGTCCCAGATGATCCGGGTCATCTCGTCGCCGTCGAGCTCGACGACCGGGTTCTCGACCTTGATCTTCGCCATGTGAATTCGCCCCTCGCAGTTGCGCCTTCCGTCTAGGCGCTGGCGCACTCAAGAACAAGCGGCGAAACGCGGGCGCGGCGCGCTGCGGCTTGGCGCATTCCGGTCCTCGGGACAGCGGAGCGTCGTGCGCGACGGCGCCCGGCTACACGCCGCCCATCAGGACGTCGACGGCCCTGGTGATGGCGTCGCCTTGGTGCGCCGCGCTCCCGGCTCGGCGCAGGCTCGATCGGCGGACGGCGCCGATCAGGCGCGTCGCAAGAACGAGGCGGCGGTCGCCATGGCGGATCAGGGGATTGAGGTATTGGACAATGGGATAGTCTGGAAGCAGGGGAATGACGACGACCGCGGGATCCGGCGGGAGCAGGTCGCTTTCGACAACGACCATCGCCACGCCGAGATGTTCGGCGATGTCGAAACGCCTCAGGGGTTCCACGTCGTCTTTCCGGGTGAAGCGAGGATATCGGCCAGCGGATGGCCGTGACGATCGTGCCATTCCGCCTGTTTCGCGAAGGCGTCGGCATTATCGTCGAGCCAACGGGCGCGTCGGGCTTCGGTCACCGCCCTCCGGAGCGCCGCATCCGCGACGGCAGAAACATTGATGCCGAGGTCATGGGCGGCGTCGAGGGCCGCTGCGTCGAGGGTCATGGAAGTCTTTCGCCGGGCAGCGGGGGGCATGGATGCTCCGTCGGATGGAAGTCGTGTCTTCCGCGTTATACCGACACTCTATACCGACGTCCATCCGGATCGAGACGCTTGAACCATGGCGCAGAGCGGCGCCGCTTGTCCGGCGCGGGCGCGCGGCGTATCAGGCGCGCGGGGCGGCGAGGGAGGGGCGCGGGTGGCGGGCGACGGTCGGGACGAGGCGGACGGGGACGCACCGCAGCCGGTCGTGGTGCTGGTCGGGCCGCAGATGGGCGAGAACATCGGCGCGGCGGCGCGGGCGATGTGGAACTTCGGGCTGGACCGGCTGCGGCTGGTCGCCCCGCGCGACGGCTGGCCCAACCCGCGCGCCGAGGCGATGGCGAGCGGCGCGAGCCACGTGCTTGACCGGGTCACGGTGGCGGCGACCACGGCGGAGGCCTGCGCCGATCTCGGCTTCGTCTTCGCCACCACCGCGCGCGAGCGGGCGCTGACGAAGTTGGTGCTGACGCCCGAGGCGGCGATGGCCGAGGCGCGGGCGATGATCGCGGCGGGCGAGCGCGTCGGCATCCTGTTCGGGCCGGAGCGGGCCGGGCTCGACAACGACGACGTGGTGCGGGCGAACGCGGTGATCTCGGTGCCGACCAATCCGGCCTATGGCTCGCTCAACCTCGCGCAGTGCGTGCTGCTCCTCGCCTGGGAGTGGCAGCGCGCCGGCGGCGTGCCGGCGGCGGACTATCGCATTCCGGGCGGGCGGCGGGCGAGCGGGGTCGAGGTCGACCGGCTGGTCGGGCACCTGGTCGAGCGGCTCGACGCCACCGGCTTCTTCTTTCCCGAGGCGAAGCGGCCGAGCATGGTGGCGAACCTCGACAACCTGTTGCGCCGCGCGCCGTTGACCGACGCCGACGTGCGCACGCTGCACGGGGTGATCCGGGCGCTGGCGGTGAAGGTGCCGGGGCGGAAGTGAAACCGCTTGCCGCGTTGCAGCGCGGCGCCTACATCGCCGAGCTGAATTCGCCCGAGCCGGAGGCGCGAGCATGGCCAAGACCCGCAGCATCTTCGAGGAGGTGGCCGAGAAGGGCCCGACCCCGACGCCGGCGCCGGTGCGGGCGCGGGAGTATCCGCGGCGGGCGATCGCGGTCTGGCTGGCGGTCTTGTTCGCGCTCCTCGTCGCGATGATCGCGGTCGGCGGCATGACGCGGCTGACCGACGCGGGGCTGTCGATCACCGAGTGGAAGCCGGTGGCGGGCGCGCTGCCGCCGCAGGACGCCGCGGCCTGGGCGGCGGAGTTCGACAAGTACCGGGCGAGCCCGCAGTACGCCGAGCTGAACCAGGGCATGGCGCTCGACGCGTTCAAGCGGATCTACTGGTGGGAATGGGGGCACCGCCAGCTCGGCCGGGCGATCGGCGCGGTCTGGGCGCTGGGCTTCCTGTGGTTCCTCGCCCGCCGGCAGATCCCGCCCGGCTGGACGCCGCGGCTGCTCGGGCTCGGCGTCCTCGGCGGCGTGCAGGGGGCGATCGGCTGGTGGATGGTGCGCTCCGGGCTCGAGGCGGGAATGTGGAGCGTCGCCTCGTATCGGCTCGCGGTGCACCTCGGGGTCGCCTTCGTCATCCTCGGGCTGATCGCCTGGTACGTGCTCCGGCTCGGCCGGTCGGAGGCGGAACTCCTGCAGGCGCGCCGGCAGCGCAGTGCTACGCTGATGCGCTGGGGCACGGCGCTGATCGCGGTCGCCTTCGTGCAGATCCTGCTCGGCGCGCTCGTCGCCGGCATCGATGCGGGCCGCAGCTACGTCGACTGGCCGCTGATGGGCGGCGAGGTGTTCCCGTCGACCGCGTTCAACCTCGTGCCGGCGTGGAGCAACTTCCTCGACAACCCCGGGCTCGTGCAGTTCAACCACCGCGCCGTCGGCTACCTGCTGGCGCTGCTCGCGGTGATCGCATGGGCGCGGAGCCGGTCGAGCGCGCTCGTCGCGGTGCGCGGCGCCTTTGCGGCGATGCTGGCGATGCTGGTGGTGCAGGTGGCGCTCGGCATCGTCACGGTGATGCAGGGCGCGCCCTGGCAGCTCGCCATCGTGCACCAGCTCGGCGCGGTGGCGCTCTTCACGCTGATCCTGCGCGCGCGCTTCGCGGCCCTCTATCCGAAGGCGCAGCGGATCGCGCGGGGGAAGTAGTCCGCGCGCCTACGATGGCAGCACCCGCGGATCGCCCTGGCCGACGAGGATCGTCTGCACCGGGTGGGCGAAGGCGAGGCCGGTCGCGGCGACGAGCGCCATGACGGCGAGGAGCAGCTCCTCCTGCATCCGGAAGAAGTCGTCCTCGTCGACGGCGAGGAGGTCGGCCTGGATCTCGACGTCGATCGCGTAGGAGTGGAGCGCGATGACGCGCACCCTGGGCGGCACCTCGGCGTCGAGGTCGAGCGGGTAGGTGGCGATCGTCGCGAGCATGCGTCGGGCGAAGTCGGCGAGCCGCGCCTCGGTGGCGCCGTAGTCGAGCGAGATGACGTGGTGGAACAGCGTGGCGTCGCGGCAGGTCTTGTTGGTGACCTGGATGCTCGCGAGCTCGGCGTTCGGCACGGTGATCTGCATGCCGTCGTCGGAGCGGATGCGGGTCGAGCGCGGCCCGATCGATTCGACGTAGCCCTTGCCGCCGGCGTAGATGATGAAGTCGCCGACGCTGAACGGCCGGTCGGCGAAGATCGAGACGCCGCCGAGCAGGTTCTCGATCGTCGACTGCGCTGCCAATGCCAGCGCGAGGCCGCCGACGCCGACGCCGGCGACGAGGCCGAGAACCGGCACCCCGAGCGCGTTGGCGCCGTAGACGAGCACCGCGGCGGCGGAGAGGAGCCCGAGGACGCGCGCGAGCATCCGCACGAGGTGGGCGTCGAGCCGGCCGTCGGCGAAGGCCGGGGTCGCCACGACGAGCTCGGCCGTGAGCGACCAGAGCGCGCGCAGCGCCCAGGCGGCGGCGATCACCACGACGGCGAGCGAGGTGGCGTTGGCCAGCGCGAAGAACGCGCCGCTGACGTTGATCTGGCCGATGACGTAGGCGCGCGCGGCAAGGACGAGACCGCCGAGGACGAGCGGCACGGTGAGGCGCACGGCCGGTGCGAGCGTCGGGCGCATCCGCCGCGCTCGCCGGAGGCAGACGGCAGCCCAGAGCCCGGCGAGGCCGGCGGCGGCGGCGAAGAGGGCGAGGCTCGCCGCGACCTTCCAGAGCGGCGTGCCGAGCACGAGAACCTGGAACGGGCCCGGCAGGTCGTGGAGGAACGCCGGCACCAGCGGGCCGGTGAAGCGCACCTGCTCGACGCGCCAGCTGTCGTAGGGTCCGGGGTGCAGGACGGGGCGATCGATGACGCGGGCGTGGAAGTCGGGGAGCTGCGCTACGGTGTCGGCGGAGAAAAGGAAGGCGCCGCGGTCGGCGCCGTCGGGGATGCGGACAATCTCGATCTCGGTGCCGGGCAGCCGCGTGCGGTCGGGGGCGGTGGCAGCGTCGCCGGGGAGAGCTGCGGGGTCGACCTCCGGCAGGCGCATGAGGATGTCCTTGAGCATGCCGAAGCTCGCAGCGCCGACCTCCCGCCGCGCCGCCGGGGGCGTGGCGCCGAGGTCGAACAGCCGTCCGGTGCGGGCGAGGATGCCGCGGATCTCGCTCTGCAGCGCGAAGCTCGGGTCGGCGAGGTAGGCGGCATAGGCGGCATCGAGCGCCTGCCCGAGCTCGCGCATGGCGAGGAAGGTGCCGCGCGGGCTCGTGGTGTCGAGGGGCGCGAGGGGGGAGGCGTCCTCGGCCGGCGCCGGCGCGGCGAGCGCGGCGGCGAGAAGGAGGACGAGGAGCGCCAGCAGGCGGTTGAGGATCGCGATTCGCATGGGAGTCCGGATGTTGGCGCGCGCCAGCCCTAGCCGATCGCGGCCGGCGGCGACAGGTGTGGCGCTTCGTCAGGCGGCCGGGTGCAGGATGGCGAGGAAGGCCGGGCCGAAGCGCTCGGTCTTCTGCGGGCCCATGCCGGTGATGCGCTCGAGCGCCTCGAGGCTGCGCGGGCGCTGCTCGGCGATCTTGGCCAGCGTCGAGGTGGTGCAGGCGAGCGGCTTGCCGAGGCCGTCGGCGCCGCGGGCGAGCGCGACCTGGGCGGCGTGCAGGCGGTCGATGAGCACGCCCTCCGGCTGGCCCGCGACCCGGA
>JBDHSS010000186.1:0-6302 GCA_039808205.1 Paracoccaceae bacterium
AGCCGCCCACGGCCTTCGCCATCGGCACCATGCCGAGCGCGGTGATGAGCGCGGTCATCGCCCCCATGATGAGCGCGGTCCGCACCAGCTGCCCGAGCCGGTCGCCCTGCGCCACCCTGATGCGCCGGCCGGTGCCGCGCGCCACCGCGAGTGCGATCAGCCCCGCGGCGAGGTAGCGCACGAAGGCGATCATCATCGGCGAGTGCTCGGCCGACAGCGTCTTCGCGACGCCATCGACCGCCGGCGTGAGCAGCATCGCCAGCACCAGAAAGACCACGCCGAGGTTCATGGCATCCTCCACCCCTGTCGGAGCGAGAGCGCCCGACCTGCCTTAAGATTGCGTTAAGTCCCACCCCGCCCCGGCCCCGCGGGCTCCGGGCAGCAACGCGGCCCCACCGCGCAGCACTTCCAGCGCGTGCCGAGTATACGGATTCGCGTCAAGGGCGTAAGCGCCGGCTTCATGCAGGATTAACGGCGGCCAGATCGCAAGCGGGCCGCCGCGGCCCTTGCGCGCGGCGACGAGGACGCGGCTCGCCTTTGCGTCGGCGCGGGGTGCGACGGGCAGGATCTCGACGCCGCCCGCAGCCGACCCGAGCGCGGTGAGGATGTCGCCGAGCCGCGCCGGCCGGTGGATCAGCGCCAGCCGTCCGCCGGGGCTCAGCCGCCTTAGGGCCGCGGCGATCCAGTCGGCGAGCCCGGCCTCGGCCTCGCGATGCGCGACGTCGCGCCCGGCATCCGCGGCCGCCGGCGCCTGCCGGTCGTGAAACGGCGGGTTGAGGAGGACGTGGTCGAACGACAGCGCGCGCAGGGCCGCCGGCGGGCGGCGCAGGTCGCCCTCGTGGACGACGAGCGCGATGCCGTTCCCGGCGGCGTTGCGGCGGGCGAGCGCGGCATAGTCCGACTGCAGCTCGAGACCGTTGAGCTCGAGCCCCGGCACCCGTGCGCCGAGGCAGAGCGCCGCGGTGCCGGCGCCGCAGCCGAGATCGAGCACCCGCTCGCCGGGCACAGCGGGGACGAAGGCGGCGAGGAGCACCGGGTCGATCGCCGCGCGATAGCCGCGCCGCGGCTGCCAGAGGCGGATCCGCCCGTCGAGAAACCCGTCGCAGGTCAGCGCCGCGGCGGTCATTCCGCCAGCGCGTCGCCGATCCCGTTGTCGCGCAGGATCGCCCGCGCCCGGAAGAGGTCGCGCTCAACCACCATCACCCGCCGCGGCAAGAGGCCGATCGAGCCCTCGAGCACGCTCATGTGGACGTCCAGAACAAAGCAGTCTATATCCTCGGCCCGCAACAGCGCGGTGCTGAAGGCGATCACTGTCGGGTCGTTGGTGCGCAGGAGTTCCCGCATGAGGCGCAGCCTAGAGGTCGCTTCCCCCGAGGTCGAGAGCCAAGCGATGCCGGTCGAGGCGACCCGTCCCACGCCGTTCGAGGCGCTGCAGACGCTGCTCGCCGACGACATGGACGCGGTCAACGTGCTGATCCGCCAGCGCATGGCGAGTGCCCATGCGCCGCGTATCCCCGAGGTCACCGCGCACCTCGTCGAGGCCGGCGGCAAGCGGCTCCGGCCGCTGCTGACGCTCGCCGCGGCGCGGCTCTGCGGCTACGCGGGCGAGGACCACGTGCGGCTGGCGACGGCGGTCGAGTTCATCCACACCGCGACGCTGCTGCACGACGACGTGGTTGACGAGAGCAAGCGACGGCGCGGGCGACCGACGGCGAACCTGCTCTGGGACAACAAGTCGAGCGTGCTGGTCGGCGACTACCTGTTCGCGCGGTCATTCCAGCTCATGGTCGAGACCGGCTCGATCCGGGTGCTCGACATCCTGGCGAACGCCTCGGCTGTCATCGCCGAGGGCGAGGTCCTGCAGCTGACGGCGGCATCGAACCTCGCGACCGGCGAGGCGACCTACCTGCAGGTGGTGCGCGGCAAGACCGCCGCGCTCTTCTCGGCGGCGACCGAGGCGGGCGGCGTGATCGCCGGCGCACCGGAGGAGCAAGTCGCGGCCCTCGCCGCCTATGGCGACGCGCTCGGCATCGCCTTCCAGATCACCGACGACGTGCTCGACTACGGCGGCGTGGCGAGCGCGCTCGGCAAGAACGCCGGCGACGACTTCCGCGAGCGCAAGATGACGCTGCCGGTGATCCGGGCGCTGGCCGCGGCCAGCGAGCCCGAGCGGGCGTTCTGGGCGCGGGTGATCGGCAAGGGCGAGCAGCGCGACGGCGACCTCGAGCAGGCGCTGGCGCTGATGGCCCGGCACGGCGCGCTCGAGGGCGCCCGCGAGGCGGCGCTCGCCTATGCCGCGCGCGCCCGCACCGTCCTCGGCTCGCTGCCCGCGGCGCCGCTGCGCGATCTGCTCGAAGGGCTCGCCGACTTCGTGGTCTCGCGCGCCGCCTGAGCGGGGCTCGCGCCGCCAGCGCATCGGGAGACCTGCACCCGACCAAGGCGGGGCCTCCGGCCCCGCGAGTTCCGGCCCGACAAGCGAACGCATGCGTTCGCCGGGCCGTCGGCTGGAGCGCAGGATGCGCGGAAGCCGAGGGGGGTCGCGCGTCGCCGGCGGTGCCAATCCGTCCGCGTCCGCCCTGGCGGATGCGTCGTGACGCATCCGCCCCCGGCAGGGCGGATGCGGACGGATTTGTCACGCGCCGAATCCGTCATATGCGGCAGCGTCGCGACCGAACGGCGCCGCCGTGCAGCGTGGCCCCTGCGATGCCGCTCGCCCCTACGCCGTCGCCGCGCGCAGCGCCGCGACGCGGCGGCCGTCGAGCAGCACCTGCGCGAGGAAGAGCGCCATGCCGAGCACGGCGAAGATCGCGCCAACGCTGATGATCGCCTCGAAGCGGTGGTCGCCGGTCGAGAGCATCGCCGCGAGGCCGCCGGCCATGGCGACGAAGCCGATGGTCGCGGCGATCGCCTGGGTCCAGGCCAGCCGCGGCCGCACGATCTCGGCGCCGCGATACCACAGGCCGTAGAGCGCCATCGACACCCAGCCGAGCAGGTTGAGGTGCGCGTGCGCCGGCATCAGCGAGAAGTCCTGCCGGATTGCCATGGCGATCCCGAGGCTCATGCCGCAGAGCGCGGCCGTGGCCGCGACGGCAATGCAATACTGCGCGATCCGCATCGCGGTACTCCCTGGCTCATGATGGGTAGGACGGGCCGACGTCGTCGCCGGCCCTGCGAACACCTACGCCCGGGCGCCGATTTCCTCAACGTTTCAGTTGTTTCAACGATGTCATTCGCCAAGCTCGGCGGCGGGGATGATCGGGAAGAACGCGCCGCCCGACCAGAGGCCGAACTGTCGGACGCCGTCCACCGCCTCCTCGCAGCCGAGATCGACCAGCCGGTAGAAGCTCTTGCGATCGATCAGCGCCTCGAGGTCGCGCCGCACCAGGACGTAGGGCGCGGGCTCGCCGGTCGCGGGGTCGCGCGTCACCCGGATCGGATGGGCGGGGCCGGCGGCGACGACGTCCTCGACGTGGGTGGTGAAGACCAGGGTTTGGCCCCTGCCCTCGCCCTCGGCGGTGAAGTCCACGGCGACGAACGGCGCGTCGTCGACGGTGATGCCGACCTTCTCGACCGGGGTCACCAGGAAATAGCGGTCGCCCTCACGCTTCAGGATCGACGAGAACAGCCGGACCAGCGCCGGGCGGCCGATCGGCGTGCCGAGGTAGAACCACGTGCCGTCACGGGCGATGCGCATGTCGAGGTCGCCGCAGAACGGCGGGTCCCACAGGTGCACTGGCGGCGGCCCCTTGCGGCCGGCGCTGCGGGCGGCGGCGGCGAGGCCGTCCGCCGAAGGCGGCGGCGCGGCGTCGGGCATGCGTGATCCTCCGGTCGGCATCTCGCGGCACAGCCTAGTCGCCGCCAGCCGGCTCGGCAACGCGCGCACGCCAGCGCGCCGCGCCTGTCCTGATTGTGATCGTCATGGCCCATTGTCGCCGCGCCGCGGCGGGGTACACTCGGGGCGCACGAGCCAGGGCACGAGGGCAGGAGCCGATGACCGACACCGATGACCTGATGCCCGAGATCGAGGCGACGGGCGCGCGGCTGGTCCGCGCGCGCGAGATGATCGCGCGGCGGATCATCGGCCAGGAGCAGGTGGTCGAGCAGACGCTGATCGCGATCCTCTCGGGCGGCCACGGCCTGCTGGTCGGCGCGCCGGGGCTCGCCAAGACCCGCCTCGTCGAGACCCTCGGCACCGTGCTCGGCCTCCTTGCGCACCGCGTGCAGTTCACCCCCGACCTGATGCCCGCCGACATCCTCGGCGCCGAGGTGCTCGAGACCGGCGCCGACGGCACCCGCGCCTTCCGCTTCATCGACGGGCCGGTCTTCTGCCAGCTGCTCATGGCCGACGAGATCAACCGCGCGAGCCCGCGCACCCAGTCCGCCCTGCTGCAGGCGATGCAGGAGAAGGAGGTCTCGGTCGCCGGCCAGCGCCGCATCCTGCCGCGGCCGTTCCACGTGCTGGCGACGCAGAACCCGATCGAGCAGGAGGGCACCTATCCCTTGCCCGAGGCGCAGCTCGACCGGTTCCTCCTGCAGATCGACGTCGGCTATCCCGAGCGCGCGGCGGAGCGGGCGATCATCCTTGCGACCACCGGCATCGAGGAGGCGGTGGCCGAGCCGGTGTTCGATTCCGGGAGCCTGATGGCGGCGCAGCGGCTGATCCGCCGGCTGCCGGTCGGCGAGGCGGTGGTCGAGCGCATCCTCGACCTCGTGCGCATGGCGCGGCCCGGCACGCCCGACACCCACCCCGCGGTGCGCGACGCGGTGAGCTGGGGGCCGGGCCCGCGCGCGGCACAGGCGCTGATGCTGGCGATCCGGGCGCGGGCGCTGATCCAGGGTCGGCTGGTGCCGAGCCTCGACGACGTGGCGGCACTCGCGCATCCGGTGCTGATCCACCGCATGGCGCTCGGCTTCGCCGCCCGCGCCGAGGGCCAGACGCTCGATGCGCTGATCGCCAGGCTCGTCGGCGAGCTGACCGGCGTGGAGATCGCTGCGTGATCGCGCAAGGGCCCCGCGGACGCGAGAAGCCGCAGGGCCCCGTCGGGCTTCGCCGCGACGCCGAGAAGGTCGCCGGCGCGCTGCCGCCGCTCTTGGCACAGGCCGAACGCCTCGCCGCGTCGGTCGCCATGGGCTTCCACGGCCGCCGCCGCGCCGGGCACGGCGAGAACTTCTGGCAGTACCGTCAGGCGGTACCGGGGGACGCGCGCTCGATGGTCGACTGGCGCCGCTCCGGCAAGTCCGACCAGCAGTTCATCCGCGAGATGGAGTGGGAGGCGGCGCAGACCGTCCACCTCTGGGTCGACGACGCGCTGTCGATGGACTATCGCGACTCCGACGACTTCAAGGCCCGCTCGAAGTTCGAGCGGGCAGCACTCCTCGCGCTCGCGCTCTCGGTGCTCTTGGTGAAGGCGGGCGAGCGGGTGTCGCTCCTCGGCACCGACGTGGCGCCGCCGCGCGCGGGGCGGGCGCAGCTCAACCGGATGGCGCTGGCGCTCGGCGGGCCGGCGCGCGACGACCGGCCCGACTATGGCGCGCCGCCGAGCGACCGCATGGCGCCCGGGGCGCGGGCGGTGTTCCTCTCCGACTTCCTCGGCGATCCCGACGCGCTGGTTCCCGCCCTCGCCCACGCCGCCGACCAGGGCGTGCGCGGCTGCTTCGTGCAGGTGCTCGACGAGAGCGAGGAGGCGTTTCCCTTCGACGGGCGGGTGATCTTCGAGAGCATGGGCGGCTCGACCGAGTTCGAGACCCAGCGCGCCCGCGCGCTGCGCGAAGCCTACCGCGAGCGGCTGGCGATCCGGCGGGCGCGGCTCGCCGACATGGCGCGCCATCTTGGCTGGCGGGTGCTGTTCCATCACACCAGCCAGAGCCCGCGGTCGGCGCTCCTCTGGCTCTACATGGCGGTGGGCGCGCGCGCGTGATCGGGCAGATCGCCTTTCTCGACCCCTGGCTCCTCCTCGGCTTCGCCGCGCTGCCGGTGCTCTGGTGGCTGCTCCGCGCCGTGCCGCCGGCGCCGGGCCGGCGCCCGTTCCCCGGCGTGCGGCTGCTGCTCGGGCTCGAGGATCCCGAGAAGATGCCGGAGCGCACGCCGTGGTGGCTGCTTCTCCTGCGGATGGCGGCGCTGGCGGCAGCGATCCTCGCCTTTGCCGGGCCGGTGCTGAACCCGCGGCCCGAGGGGTCGTCCGAGCCGCTCCTGGTGCTGCTGGACGGCGGCTGGGGCGATGCGCCGGACTGGAACCGGCGGGTCGACCGCGCCGCGGCGGCGCTCGACGAGGCGGCGCGCGACGGGCGGCCGGCGACCGTCG
>JBDHSS010000187.1:0-6292 GCA_039808205.1 Paracoccaceae bacterium
CGGCGCGCCGAGCTGGTGCCGGCGATCGCCGCGGCCCGCGCCCGCGCGGTGGCGAGCCTCGGCCGCGAGCAGGCGCTCGAGCATCTGGCCGAACGGGCCGACGCCGCCGAGGAACGAAAGCGCGCGGCCCGCGTTGAGCGGGAGATGCCCGCCCCGCGGTGACGGCTCGGGCGTTGCGCTAAAGCCACATGTCAACAGTTTACGTCTGGGTCACTTGGCGAAGGGCGGAAAATCGCCTATTGGTTTGCGCGTGGTTAACGGGTGGCTTCGCCGAGCGGTTTTCGAGTGGCGAGTGGGGGGTCTCCGGCGAAGTGAGGGTGGGACGGAAGCCGTCGTCGCAGGTTGCGGCGACGGCTCCGGCTTGTTTGGGCGGACCCTCAGCGGCCAATGCCTATTCGCGCGTCTCGATGCGAATACCCTCGATCGGTATCCCGTCGAGCTCGGTCCACCAGCTCTCGCCCGGTGAAAGCGGCTGCGCATCGGTCAGCGTTCCCGTCGTGACCACCTCGCCCGCCTCGAGCGGCGGGCTTCCCGGATAGCGTGCCAGCTCGTCAACGAGGAAGGCGAGTGCGCGCAGCGGCCCGCCGAGCACGTGGCTCGCGTGGCCTTCGGCAACCCTCTCGCCGTCGCGAAACAGCCGGACGCCGAAGCGCGACAGCAGCGTTGCCCAGTGGTCGCGCCGCTCGGGCAGCGTGTGCCGCGGCCCGATCCGCAACGCGCCGTGCAGCCCGAAGGCGGCGGCTGATTCGGGGCCGGTGAAGCGCCAGCCGGGATAGACCGACTGCACCACCTCGAAGCCGTGCGCGACCCAGTCGATGCAGGCGAAGGGCGCCGCATCATCCATCCCGACCGTCGGCGCCGTGGCGAGGTGGAGCACGATCTCGGGCTCCAGCCGCGGCTCGTGGAAGCCGCCGAGCGACAGCTCACTCGCATCGGCGAGGTCGGCCACCGTGGTGCTCCAGACGTAGTTCCACATCGGTGCATCGACGCCGTAGCGCGGCCAGATCGTCGTGTTGGTGAAGCCGATCTTGCGCCCGACCACGCGCTCGCCGCGCGCCTCGCGCAAGGTGCGCACCCGCTCGGCCACCTGGCGGGCGGCGCCCATGTCCATGTCGGGCGCCCGTGGAGCCTGCGCCCTGCCGTCGAGCGCCGCGAGAAGCCCGTTCGCCAGCCGGTCGACCGAAGCGTCGTCCATGCCCACCTCCGTTTCGCGGAAATGAGAATGGCACGGCCCGCCGCACGGGCAAGCCGTCGTCAGCTGTCCTGCCGGGCGATCTCGGTGATGAGAACCTCGTCGACGGTCTCGCCGGCCATGACCTCGCGCGCGGAGGCGAGAAGCGCCGACTTCAGATCCTCCATCTTGCGGCCGGTGGTGAAGCTGCCGTCGAAGCCGCCGGAATTGGCGTGGCGGAACATGACCTGCAGGAAGCTGTCGCGCAGCCGCGGCTCCACCGCTTCGACCTGGCTCGCGCCCGCCTCGCCCTCGGTCGCGACCGAGAGCGACACCACCACCATGGCGACGAGCTTCTCGCTGGCGAAGATCGGCACGACGAACGGCTTCTCGATCGGCACGTAGGCGACCTCGCCGTGCGCCTCTTCCGCAACCCCGGCGGCCGCTGGCTCGGGGCAGGGCGCCGCACCGTGCTCGCCGGCCTTTGCCTCGGCCGGCGCGCCTGCCTCGCCCTCGGGCGGAGCGCAGCTCGCCGCCACCTCCGGCGCGGGCTTCAGCGCGAGCCCCGCCCCGAGCCCGGCGCCGAGGCCGAGGAGCGCGATCAGGATCGGCATCAGCTTCTTCACGAGACGCGCCCTCAGTACGGCATGTAGCGATCGACGACCTGCTGGCCGATGCGCGGCTGCTGCGCGCTCGTCAGCTGGCCACGCCCGCCGTAGGCGATCCGGGCGCCGGCGATGCGGTCGTACTCGACCTCGTTGTGGCGCGAGATGTCTTCCGGCCGCACGATGCCCGTCACCTGCAGGTCGCGCAGCTCGTAGTTCACGCGCACCTCCTGGTCGCCCTGGATCACCAGGTGCCCGTTTGGCAGCACCTCGACGACGGTCGCCGCGACGCGCAGCGTCAGCTTCTCGTTGCGCTTGATCTCTCCCGAGCCGGAGAAGTTCGACTTCGAGCCCATCTCGAGGTTCGGGTCGAGCTTCAGCCCGCCCGGCGGCAGGATGTTCGCGACGCCGAGGAACGCCCCCACCGAGGCGTCCTCGCTGCCCGAGCGCTCGCGGTCGGTGGTGTTCTTCATCTCCGCCTTGTCGTCGATCTCGATGACGACGGTCAGGATGTCGCCGAGGTTCTTCGCCCGCTTGTCGCCCCAGAGCCCGGTGGGGCTCGTGTTCCAGAGCGATCCCTGCTGGTAGGAGAAGCGCGCCGGCTGCGGCGGCGGCACGGCGAGGGCTGCGCGTTCCGCGGTCAGGATCGGCGGCGCGCCGTCCTCGGCCCGGCCGATCGACGTCATCTCCGGCGCCTGGCCGACGGTGCCGATGTCGCACGCCGCGAGCCCCATAAGGAGCCCGAGCGCCAGTTCCTTCCTCATTGCCCGACCTCGATGCTGCCGTCCTGCGCGACCGTGCCGGTCACGGTTTGCTTCGACTGGAGGTTCATCACCCGAACCGGCTCGCCGACGCCGGCCCGGTCGAGGGCGCGGCCGTCGGTCACGATCGAGAGCGGGCCCTTCATGTAGTTCATCTTCACCACCGCATTCCGCTCGACGAGCGCGGGGGCGCGGATCTGCGAGAGGAGGATCGGCCGCCCCGGATAGAGCGCCACCTTCGCCTCCTTGCCGACGGCCTCCTCGATCGAGGCGATGCCGCCGGGCACCGCCGCGTCGGAGGCGACGAGATCGTCGGCCTCGATCACCGTCTGGCTGCGGATCGCCCGCACGACGCTGACCGACTGGGCGAAGACGGCGCCCGCCGAGAGCAGCGCGACGAAGAGCAGGAACAGCGTGGCGGCGCGAGCCATGTCAGCGGATCTGCACCGTCGCGGCCAGCATCTGGTCAGCCGCGGTGATGACCTTGGCGTTCAGCTCGTAGCCGCGCTGCGCCTCGATGAGCCCGGTGATCTCGTGCACCGCGTCGACGCTGGAATTCTCGAGATAGCCCTGGCGGAAGGTGCCGCGCCCGTCCTCGCCGGATTCGCCCACGTTCGGCGCGCCCGACGCCTCGGTCTCGCGATAGAGGTTCGAGCCCATCGCCTCGAGCCCCTTGTCGTTGGAGAACGTCGTCAGGTTGAACTGGCCGAGCAGCTGCGCCTGGGTCTGGCCGTCGAAATAGGCGTAGACCTCGCCGTCGGGGTTGATGGTGATGTCGCGCGCGTCCTCGGGGATGGTGATGTCGGGCACCACCGGAAAGCCGTCCGAGGTCACGATGAGGCCGTCGCCATTGCGCTTGAGCGCGCCGTCGCGGGTATAGGCCGGATCGCCGTTCGGCAGCGTCACCTCAAGGTAGCCGTGGCCGTCGATCGCCACGTCGAGCGATCCGCCGGTCTGGGTCAGCGTGCCCTCGGCGACCTGCACCGACACCGCCGCGGTGCGCACGCCGAGGCCGAGCTGCACGCCGGCCGGAAGCACGGTGCCGTCGGCCGAGTTGATCGTGCCCGGCCGCTCCGCCTGCTGGTAGTGCAGGTCGGCGAATTCCGCCCGCCGCGCGTTGTAGGCGGTCGTCGACATGTTGGCGAGGTTGTGCGAGATCACCTCGACCCGCATGTTCTGCGCCGCCATTCCGGTCGCCGCGATGTTCAGTGCCCGCATCTCTCGCTACTCCTCGCCTCAGCCGATCTGGCCGAGCGTCCTGACCACCAGGCGGATCCGTTCGTCCTCCTGGTCCATGAGCTTCTGGCCGTACTCGTAGGCGCGCTGGACCTCGACCATCCGCGCCATCTCGGCGATCGGGTTGACGTTCGACTGCTCGAGCGAGCCCTGCAGCACGCGCGCGTCCTCGACAGGCTCGGTGCCGCCGTCGGCCTTGAAGAGCGTCCCCGCCTCGCGCGAGACCTTGGCCGGGTCGAGCGGCGTGACCACGCCGATGCGCGCCGCCGGCTCGCCGTCGATCGAGAGGGTGCCGTCGGCGGCCACGTTGACCGCCTTTGCCTCGAACGGCACGACGATCTCGCCGCCGCCCTCGTCGAGCAGCGGATGCCCGTCCATGTTGACGATGGTGCCGTCGGCGTTGCGGGTGAAGGCCCCGGCGCGCGTCAGCCGCTCGCCGTCGGGCGTCATCACGGTGAAATAGCCGTCGCCCTCGATCGCGAGGTCGAGCGTGCCGCCCGTCTCCTCGAGCGAGCCTTGCGCCGTGTCGGTGTAGCGCGCCCGCGCCTCGGTCATCGCCACGCTACCGCCCTCGACGGGCAGCGCCTGGACTTCCTCCGCGAAGATCACGCCTTCGCGGCGGTAGCCGGTTGTGGAGAGGTTGGCGATGTTGTTGGCGACGGACTGCAGCTCCTTCGCCAGCCCCGACTGGCGGGTGAGCGCGACATAGCCGGCCAGGTCCATCCTCGTCTCTCCCGCGGTTCTCGCGTTCCGGCGCCGATCCGGCGCGTGCGGCCAGACTGCGCCGGCCATCGTAAACAATCGGTCAATGCCGGACGTCTTGCGCAGCCCGGCCGCCCGTCAGCGCCCGATCACCATCGGGATGATCTGGTCCTGGTAGAAGCGCACCAGCGTGTGCCCCGAGAAGCTCATCGTCACCCAGAACACCACGAGGATCGCGCCGAGCTTCGGCACGAAGGTCAGCGTCATCTCCTGCACCGAGGTCAGCGCCTGCACGAGCCCGATCGCCAGCCCGACGACGAGCGCGATGGCGAGGATCGGGGTCGAGACGATCAGCGCCGTCCAGAGCGCCTGGCGCAGGATGTCGAGGACGGTGGCCTCGTTCATCGCGGGCGTCCGTCAGACCGGCATCCGGAGGATTTCCTGGTAGGCCTCGACCACCTTGTCGCGCACCGCGACGGCGGTCTGCACCGCAAGCTCGGTCGCGGCCAGCGCCTCGACCACGGCCTGCGGGTCGGCCCGCCCGGCGAGGCCCGACTTCACCGTCTCCTCGCTCTGGCGCAGCGTCGCGAGGAAGTCGCCCGCCGCGCCCTCGAACGCCTGCCCCGCACTCTTCGGCGTCGCCTCCTGCGGGACGGGCTTCGCCACCGCCTGGGTCTGCGCGTAGCTCAGCGATGCGAGCGTCGCCTTGATGTCCATGTCTCTCTCCGTTACCGGCGGATCAGGTCGAGCAGCGAGCTCGCCATCTGCCGCGCCTGGTCGAACATCTTGAGGTTCGCCTCGTACGAGCGGTTCGCCTCGCGCGCGTCCGCGATCTCGACGAGCACGTCGACGTTCGATCCCTCGACGTAGCCGTCCTTGCCGGCGAGCGGGTTGGTCGGGTCGAGCGTCCGCGCGAGCTCGCTCTGGTCGAGCTGCACCGGCCCGGTCACCACCGAACGCACGTCGTGGGCGCCATCGAAGGCCTGCTCGAACGACACCGTCTTGCGGTGATAGCCGGGGGTGTCGGCGTTGGCGATGTTCTCGGATCCGAGCCGCAGCCGCGCCGCCTGCGCCGCCATGCCGCTGGCCGCGGCCGCCATCGTGCGCATCATCTCGTTCATCGCCGTCTCCCTCAGCGCGCCGCGACGACCGAGCGCAGGATGGCGAGCGACTTGGCATAGACGCCGATCGCCAGCTCGTGCTCCTGCCGCACCTCGGCGCCGCGCATCATCTGGTCCTCCAGCGACACCGAGTTGCCGTTCGGCGTCTCGGCGCCGAACTCGGCCGACGGCTCCGGCTCGAAGCCGTGCAGCTCGTCGCCGAAACCGATGTGCTCGGGCCGGGTGCGCCGCGCCTCGAAGGCGGGCCCCTCCTCGACGAGCTCGCTGAAGGGCTTGATGTCGCGGGCGCGATAGCCGGGGGTGTCGGCATTCGCCACGTTCTCCGCCAGCACCTGCTGGCGGGCCGAGGCATGGGACGCGAGTGCGCTCGCGAGGCTCAGGATGTTCAGGTCCATTCGGGTGCCGGCTCCTGTCGTCAACGCCGACTTAACCTTGGATGGTTGAAAAAGTGTAATCGACCGAACGGCATGGAACCTGCCTCGCGAATGCTGACCGATTTCTCCGCGCTCGCCGCCGAGCTCACCCGCCTGCCGAACCAGCGCCGCGTCGGCCGCGTCACCGCCGTCGGCACCGCCGCGCTCGAGATCGCCGGGCTCTCGAACCACGCGCGGATCGGCGACCAGGTGGCGATCGGCCTCGGCGGCCGCACGGCGGCCGCGCAGCGGGGCGAGCTCGGCGGCGAGGTCGTCGGGGTCT
>JBDHSS010000188.1:0-6242 GCA_039808205.1 Paracoccaceae bacterium
GTGCGCGCTGCGGATGGTCTCGCCGCGCAGATGGAAGCGCCAGGTCGAGAAGGAATAGCCGAACGTCTCGCGCACCACGAGCGACGAGACGATGGCGGCGGCCAGCACCACGCCGGTCAATGTCAGGTTGCCGCTCGATTCCAGGGTCAGGAAGGTCAGGGTGAGCGGGCCGCCGACGATCCCCACGGCAAGCGACGTCATGCCGACCACCGCCGCCACGGTGGGGTCGATCTGCAGCCACGGGACGACGAGGGCGGACACGCCGACGAAGATCTTGCCCAGCAGGACCCCGAGAAACAGCGATGCGAAGAACAGGCCGCCCCTGAAGCCGGAGCCGAGCGATACCGCCGAGGCGATGAGCTTGAGCGCGAACAGGCTGGAGACCACGGCGAGCCCGTAGTTCATCGCCAGCTCGCGGTGCAGCGCGCCGTGACCGCCGCCGAGCACCTGCGGCGTGACCAGGCCGAGCAGCCCGACGATCACGCCGCCGACCACCGGCCGCACCACGGGGTTCGGCGACAGCAGCGGAAACAACTGCTCGGTCAGCGCCACGAGCCGCATCGTCAGGATGGATGCGACGCCCGCCACGAGGCCGAGGACGATGAACGGGAGATACTGCGAGGCGGCAAGCGGCGGCAGCGGATCGATCTCGACCGGGAAGGGTGTCGCGCCGAGCATGCCGGCGACGAGCGACGCCGTCAGCGCGGATGCCAGCACCGGCGCGACCTGCGCGACGGAATAGACGCCGATGATCAGCTCGAATCCGTAGAAGGCGCCCGTGAGCGGGGCATCGAAGGCCGCGGCGATGGCGCCGGCGGAGCCGCAACCGACCAGCATGCGCACATCCGCGCGGCGCAGGCGCAATGTGCGGGCCAGCCACGAGGCGACGCCGCTTCCGGCCTGAGTGTAGCTCGCCTCGAGCCCGACGGACGCGCCGAACCCGCTGGACACGATCGTCTGCAACGAGACGATGATCGTGTCGGTGAGCGACATGCGGCCGCCATGCAGCGCGTTGGCCTCGATCGGGTCGATCGGCGCCCGATAGCGGCCCCGGCGGAGAAAGAGGACGGTCAGGCCGATGAGCATCCCGCCGACCACGGGCACGAGCGCCTGGCCGGGCGTCGACAGCGAGAACATGCCCGACAGCCGGGCGCCGGGCGCCAGGCCGAACAGGAGCCAGTGCAGGGTCTGGACAATCCAGCTTATGCCGGTGACGAGGACGCCGGCGATGGCGCCGACGATGCATGCCAGGGCAACGAGCGCCATGCCGCGCGCATGGAGAAGCGTGCCCGTGCGGCGGGCGAGCTCGCGCGGGCCGATTCCCGGAAGCAGGCGCTGGGCGTAGTCGAGCGTTTTCATCGGAGCCCGGTCGGAGGGATCGGGCGAAACGCACAATATGGGCGATTGTGTGATCGGCGTCCGTTGTCGAGCCAGGTTCCCCGGCCCGACGGCCTCACGGGCGGTAACCGGGCGTCGGACCGGGCCTCAGTTGGCGCGTTCGATGCAGAAGTCGATCACTTCCAGCAGCGCCGACTTCTGCGGCGAGCCCTTGAGCGGGGCCAGCGCGTCGCGGGCGATCTCGCCGAAATGGCGGGCCCGCCCGATCGTGTCGCCGATCGCGCCGTAGCGGTTCATCAGGCCGAGCGCCCGCTCCAGCTCCGCATCGCCGCTCTCGTTCTGCTCGATGGCGCGCTTCCAGAAGTCGCGCTCCTCGGCAGTGCCGCGGCGGTAGCTCAGGATGACCGGCAGCGTCACCTTGCCCTCGCGGAAATCGTCGCCGACGTTCTTGCCGAGGCTCTGCGTGTTGCCGCCATAGTCGAGCGCGTCGTCGATCAACTGGAAGGCGAGGCCGAGATTGGTGCCGTAGGAGCGCAGCGCGGCGCGGTCGCCCTTGGCGGCGTCGGCGATGATCGGCCCGACCTCGGCGGCGGCCGAGAACAGCGCCGCGGTCTTGGCCTTGATCACCTGAAGGTAGTCGTCCTCGGTGGTCTCGAGGTTCTTGGCGACGCCGAGCTGCATCACCTCGCCCTCGGCGATGATCGTGGCGGCGGCCGACAGCGTGTCGAGCGCGTCGAGCGAGCCGACCTCCACCATCATGCGGAAGGCCTGGCCGAGCAGGAAGTCGCCGACCAGCACGCTCGCCTGGTTGCCCCAGATCATGCGCGCGGTGCGCTTGCCCCGGCGCATGCCGCTCTCGTCGACGACGTCGTCGTGGAGCAGGGTCGCGGTGTGCATGAACTCGACGCTCGCCGCCAGCTTGACGTGCTTCTCGCCCGCATAGCCGAACATCTGGGCGGCCGCGAGCGTCACCATCGGCCGCAGCCGCTTGCCGCCCGACGAGATCAGGTGGTTGGCGACCTCGGGGATCATCTCGACGTCGGAGCCGGCCTTGGACAGGATCAGCTCGTTGACGCGGGCCATGTCGGCCTTCGTCAGGTCGACCAGCCGCGCGATCGAGGCAGGCGCCCGCTTGCCGTCGCCGAGGGATAACACAACGCCCAAATCCGAACTCCTGATGGTGGCGGCCGGGCCGCCGGAACATGGCCGTGATTCTAGGGCGGCCGCCCCCCCAACGGCAAGGGGCGAATTGGCGCGGCCCGGCCCGGCCACGCATGGCCGCGCGGCGTTTACAAGCCGGGCCCGACCTGCGAGTTTGCCGGCCATGATCGAGCTGCTGCGCACCAACGACCCCGTCGTCATCTCCTTTGCCGAGGCGCTGCTCACCGACGCCGGCATCGACCATTTCGTGGCCGACCAGAACATGAGCATCCTTGAGGGCTCGCTCGGCGTGCTGCCGCGCCGGCTGATGGTGGCGCGCGGCGATCTGGAACGGGCCAAGCAGCTCCTCGCCGACGCGGGAATCGCCAACGAGATCAAGGGCGCATGAGCGCAACCCCGGTCGAAAGCGACCGCGGCGGCGAGACGGTCGACGCCTTCCATCGCGGCGACTTCTGGGTGGCGCAGCCGGCCCGCGGCCACCGCTCGGGCATGGACGCGATGATGCTGGCGGCGGCGGTGCCCGGCAGCTTCGCCGGGCGGCTGGCCGACCTCGGCGCGGGCGCCGGCGCTGCTGGGCTCGCCGTCGCCTCCCGCTGCCCGCGGGCGCATGTCGTGCTGGTCGAGAACGAGCCCGAGATGGCCGCGCATGCGCGCAAGTCGATCGCGCTGCCGCAGAATGCGCGGCTGCAGGGCCGCGCCGAGGTTGTCGAGGCCGACGTCACGCTCACCGGCAAGGCGCGGACGGCTGCGGGGCTGGCGGACGACGCCTTCGACTTCGCCATCATGAACCCGCCCTTCAACGCCGGCCACGACCGGCCGACGCCCGACGCGCTGAAGCGGCGCGCGCACGTCATGGAGGCCGGCACGCTGGAGGCGTGGGTGCGCACGGCGGCCGCGATCGTCAAGCCGCGCGGCGGGTTTGCAGCAATCGTCCGCCCCGTCTCGCTGCCGGTGCTGCTCGACGCGCTCGCCGGCCGCTTCGGCGAGGCCCGCATCGTGCCGGTGCATCCGCGCGCGGCGGAAGCGGCGATCCGCGTCATCGTGCGGGCCACGCGCGGCTCGCGCAAGGCGCTGTCGCTGGAGCCGCCGCTGGTGCTGCACGAGGCGACCGGCCACGGCCACGCGGCCCGCGCCGACGCGGTCTGCAACGGCCGCGCCTCGCTGTTCGGCGACTGAGGCGGCCGCGCCATTGCGCTTTGCGCGGGGGAACCTAAATGGAGGGAACCCCCACCGGAGACCTCCCCGTGAATCGCCTGATTTCCCGCCTGCTGCCCCGCTCGATGCGCCCCGAGGGGGTGACGATCCCGGTGATCAGGCTGCACGGCACGATCGCGACCGGCGGCAGCCAGTTCCAGCCGCGCCTGTCGCTCGCCTCCGCCGCGGGGCTGATCGAGAAGGCCTTCGCGTTCAAGGACGCGCCGGCCGTCGCCATCTCGATCAATTCGCCCGGCGGCTCGCCGGTGCAGTCGCGGCTGATCCACAGGCGCATCCGCGACCTCGCGAAGGAGAAGAACAAGCAGGTTCTGGTCTTCGTCGAGGACGTGGCGGCCTCCGGCGGCTACATGATCGCGGCGGCCGGCGACGAGATCGTCGCAGACCCCTCCTCGCTCGTCGGCTCGATCGGCGTGATCTCCGCCTCCTTCGGCTTCGTCGACCTGATGAAGAAGGTCGGCGTCGAGCGGCGCGTCTACACCGCCGGCAGCAACAAGTCGGTGCTCGACCCGTTCAAGCCGGAGAAGAAGGACGACGTGGCGCGGCTCAAGGCGCTGCAGCTCGACATCCACCGGACCTTCATCGACCTCGTCAAGGAGCGGCGCGGCCCGCGGCTGAAGGACGACCCCGACCTGTTCACCGGCCTGTTCTGGACCGGCAGCGGCGCGCTGGAGCTCGGCCTCGTCGACGCGCTCGGCGACATGCGCTCCTTCCTCAAGGCCCGCTACGGCGCCAAGACGCAGCTCAAACTCATCACGCAGCCGCGCGGCCTGTTCGGAAGGCTCTCGCCCTTCAACGTGCGCGGCGACGGCGCCCGCATCGCGGCGGCTGCGGTCGAAGGCGGTCTGGACGCGCTGGCGGAGCGCGAGATGTGGGCCAGATACGGCCTTTGAACGGCCGCAAAACGGGCGTAGTGTAGGAGAAATGCCGGGCCGTACCCCGGCCCGGAGAGACGACGATGCCCCAGCTCATCTTCTTCATCATCCTCGGCGTCGTGGCCTATGTCGGCTACCGCGCCTTCGTGCGCGAGGCCGAGCGCGTCACCGCGCGTGTGCGCCGCACCGAGCGCGAGCGCCAGACCGGCACGATGGGCACGCTGGTGAAGGATCCCAAGACCGGCGAATACCGGCTGGCGAAGGACTGAGCCGGATTCCAGCTCCCGCATGAACGGTCCCGTTGCCGCGCCGGCGAAGATCAACCTCGCCTTGCATGTGACCGGCCGGCGGGCCGACGGCTATCATCTCATCGTCAGCCTGGCGGTGTTTACCCGCTTCGGCGACCGGATCGAGATCGCGCCCGCAGAAACAGACCGGTTTTCAGTGACCGGGCGATACGCGGCCGCCGTCCCGACCGACGGCGCCAATCTCGTGCTGAAGGCGCGCGATGCCCTGCGCGCCCATCTGTATCCGCGACGGGCGCCGCCCGTGTCGATCACGCTCGAAAAGAACCTGCCCGTGGCTTCCGGCGTCGGCGGCGGGTCGAGCGACGCCGCTGCGGCGCTGCGCGGCCTGGCGCGGCTGTGGGAGGCCGCCGTCGGCGAAGACGAGCTTGCCCGCATCGGCGCGTCGCTCGGGGCCGACCTGGCCATGTGCCTGGCTGCGCGCCCGCTGCTCGCGCGCGGCATCGGCGACGAGCTGACCGCGCTTGCGGATTTTCCCGCACTAGGGCTGGTTCTGGTCAATCCGGGCGTGGCGGTATCCACCCCGCAGGTTTTCGCCGCGCTGGCGAACCGCGAAAACGACCCGCCGCCGCCGCTTCCCGCTCAGATCGATTTCCACAGCCTGCGCGGCTGGCTGGAGGCCACGCGCAACGACCTCCAGAAGCCCGCGAAGGAACTCGCGCCGCAGATCGGTGCGGCACTCGCGGCGCTGGATCGGGCCGATTCGGGCTTCTCGCGCATGTCGGGCTCAGGCGCCACCTGTTTCGGGCTGTTCGAAACGGGCAATGTCGCCAAGCGCGCCGCCGCCGCGATCCGCGCGCGCCACCCCGACTGGTTCGTCGCCGCGACCCGAAGCGTCGCGGCACAGGAGGCAAGCCATGCCCGGACTTGACGAGAGCCGCCCCTTCATCCCGGTCGGCATCGCCGTGCTCACGGTCTCCGACACGCGCGCGCTGGCCGACGACAGGTCGGGCCAGACGCTCGCAGACCGCGTCGTCGCGGCCGGCCACCGGCTGGCGGGACGCGAGATCGTGCGCGACGAGGTCGAGGCGATCCGGCGCGTGGTGCGCGGCTGGGCCGGCGACCCGGCCGTCGACGTCGTCATCACCACCGGAGGCACCGGCTTCACCGGCCGCGACGTGACGCCAGAGGCGCTGGAACCGCTGTTCGACAAGAAGATGGACGGCTTCTCCGCCGTCTTCCACCGCATCTCCTTCGACAAGATCGGCGTCTCGACGATCCAGTCGCGCGCCACCGGCGGGCTGATCGGCACGACTTTCGTGTTCGTGCTGCCGGGCTCGCCGGGCGCCTGCAAGGACGCCTGGGACGGCATCCTGAAGGCGCAACTCGACTACCGCCACATGCCCTGCAA
>JBDHSS010000189.1:0-6235 GCA_039808205.1 Paracoccaceae bacterium
GCACCGCGAACGCCGGGCCGACGCCGGCGTCGCGCACCTGGCAGCCGCCGACCGCACGTGGCCTCGACCTTGCGACGGACCCGGCGCCGGCGCAGCCCGACTGCTGAGGCGTCAGGCGTCGCGGATGGTGATGCGGAAAGCCTCGTAGACGCTGGCATTGGCGGCGGCGATCGAGCGGCTGGCGAAGACGTCCTCGCCGTCGTGGATCGGGCCGGCGAAGCCGCCGGCCTCGCGCACCAGCACGATGCCGGCGGCGGTGTCCCACGGCTGGATGCCGCGCTCCCAGTAGCCGTCGAGGCGGCCGGCGGCGACATAGGCCAGATCGAGCGCGGCGGAGCCCCAGCGGCGGATGCCCGCAGTGCGCGGCGTCAGCGCGGCGAGCTCGCGCAGCGTGCGCGGCAGGTCGGTGCTGCCGCCGAAAGGAATGCCGGTGGCGAAGATCATCTCGAGCATGTCGCGCCGGCCGGAGACGCGCAGCCGGCGGTCGTTGAGCCAGGCGCCCGCGCCCTTCTCGGCCACGAACATCTCGTCCTTCACCGGGTCGTAGACCACCCCGGCCACGACCTCGCCCTTGTGCTCGAGGCCGATCGACACCGCCCAGTGCGGCAGGCCGTGCAGGAAGTTGGTGGTGCCGTCGAGCGGGTCGACGATCCAGCGCCGCGTCGGATCGGCGCCCTTGACCTCAAGGCTCTCCTCGCCGAGCCAGCCGTAGTTCGGCCGCGCCTCGGTCAGCTCCTCGCGGATCACCTGCTCGGCCTTGAGGTCGGCGCGGCTGACGAAGTCGCCGGGGCCCTTGGTCGACACCTGCAGCTGCTCGACCTCGCCGAAGTCGCGCAGGAGCCCGCGGGCGGCCTTGCGGGCGGCCTTGATCATGATGTTGACGTTGGCCGAGGCTTGCGAGGACATGGCGCTTTCGGGGGGCAGGAGCGGGACGGCGCGTTATCGCCGCATCGGCTCCCGCCGGCAACCCCGATCCGCGCCGCTCAGTTGGTCAGGTAGGTGTAGAAGTTGTCGAGGATCGGGTATTCCGACTTGTCGAGCACGCCGTCGCCGTTCGGGTCGCATTTCTTGAAGCTCACGTAATTGAGCCGAGGCATCACGATGCGCGCCTCCTCCCACACCACGACGCCGTCCTTGTTGAGGTCGGCGCGGCTGAAGGAGACCTTGGCGCAGGCGGCGCCGGCGCTTGCGACGAGGACAAGCGCGGCAAGCAGCGGTCGGGAGGCGATCATGGTGCGGGCCTTTCGTCGGAGCCCGGCCGCACTGGCAGGCGGCGCGACCGCGAGGGCGGCTCGGCGTGCGGGTGGCCGAGCCGGATGCTGGCCTTGACCGGCAGGTGGTCGGAGGCGAGGCGGGCGAGGGCCGTGTCGTGCGCCTCGGTGCGCTCGACGATGTGGTGCGGCAGCGCCATCACCCGGTCGAGCGCGAGCACCGGGAAGTAGGCGGGAAAGCTCGGCACGCCGCGGCCGAGCGGCCCGAAGACCGGCGTGAACCGCGCAAGCGAGGTGCGGCCCTGCCGGCGCCATTCGTTGAGGTCGCCCATCACCACCACCGGGCGCCCGGTCGATTCGCGGGCGTGCTGCAGCAGCGTCTCGATCTGGCGAAGCCGCGACTGGCGCAGGAGCCCGAGGTGCGCGGCGACGACGCGCACCGGGCCGGCGGCGAGGTCGACGTCGACGACGAGCGCGCCGCGCGGCTCGAGCCCGGGCAGGTTGATCTGGTGCAGGTCGCGCACCGCGCCCTCGCGCACCAGCACGAGGTTGCCGTGCCAGCCATGGCCCGCGTGGCGGTTCTCGACCGGCACCGGCACGAGCCCGGTGTCCGCGGCCAGCCGCGCCAGGTCGAGGAGCCCGGCGCGGTCGCCGAAGCGCCGGTCGGCCTCCTGCAGCGCGATCACGTCGGCGCCGATCTCGCCGATCACCCGCATCACCCGGTCGGGATCGAAGCGACGGTCGATGCCCACGCACTTGTGGATGTTGTAGGAGGCGAAGGTGGTGGTCCTGCCGTCGTGGCGTGTCGCCATGGGGTTCTCCCTCCGGGGATCCCTTGTCTCAGATTCCGCGGGCCGAAGTCCACCGGGACTTCAGCCGTCGCGCGGCACGCCCGCGTGATGGAACCCGGGCCGGAGCGCCAGCGTTGGCGACTGTTGAGGGGCGCCTCGGCGCGTCGGAAGGAGAGGCGAGATGGATCCGGCAACCACGGCGACGGCAGGCATGAGCACGCTGACGGCTTTCATCGTGATGATCGTCATCGGGGCGATCGCCGGCTGGCTGGCCGGCGTCCTGGTGCGGGGCGGCGGCTTCGGGCTGATCGGCGACATCATCGTCGGCATCATCGGCGGCGTGATCGGCGGATGGCTGTTCCGCGCGCTCGGCGTCGGCATGGGCGGCGGCATCGTCGGCGCGATCATCGCCGCGGTGATCGGCGCGGTGATCCTGCTCGTCATCATCCGGCTGATAAAGCGGGCTTAGCGCGACTGACGGGGTAGTTTGTCAGCGCGGCGGCGGCGTCTTAGACGGATGGCCTCGACGGCGACGCATGGCACGCCTTCGGCTCCGCGTCCCGCGCTCCACCGAACGGCCCGGCAACCGCACCCCGCTTCGGTGGTTGGTGCTTCAGCGGCTGATCCCGCCCTGCAGCGTCGGCACGTCGAGCGCGGCGAAGCCGTAGTGGCGGAGCCAGCGGAGGTCGCTCTCGAAGAACGAGCGCAGGTCGGGGATGCCGTACTTCAGCATCGCCAACCGGTCGATGCCCATGCCGAACGCGAAGCCCTGCCACGCGTTCGGGTCGACGCCCGCGGCCGCGAGCACCTTCGGGTGCACCATCCCCGATCCGAGGATCTCGAGCCAGTCGTCGCCCTCGCCGATCTTCAGCTGCCCGCCCGCCCACGAGCAGCGGATGTCGACCTCGGCCGACGGCTCGGTGAACGGGAAGTGCGAGGCGCGGAACTTGAGCTCGACGCCGTCGACCTCGAAGAACGCGCGACAGAACTCCTCCAGCGTCCACTTGAGGTTCGCCATCGACACGTCCCGGTCGATGCAGAGCCCCTCGACCTGATGGAACATCGGCGTGTGCGTCTGATCGTAGTCGGCGCGATAGACCCGCCCCGGCGCGATCACCCGGAGCGGCACGCCGCGGTCCTGCATCGCGCGGATCTGCACCGGCGAGGTGTGGGTGCGGAGCACGTGCGGCGGCCGGTTGTCGCCGCCCGAGCGCGACATGTAGAAGGTGTCGTGGTCCTGCCGCGCCGGGTGCTCGGCCGGAATGTTGAGCGCGTCGAAGTTGTGCCAGTCGCTCTCGACCTGCGGTCCCTCGGCGACCGCGAAGCCGAGGTCGGCAAAGATCGCCGCGATCTCGTCCATCACCTGGCTGACCGGGTGGATCGTGCCCTCCGCCGCCGGCCGCGGCGGCAGCGTCACGTCGGCCCACTCGCCGGCCACGCGCGCGTCGAGCGCCGCATCGGCGAGCCGGCCCTTGGCCTCGGCCAGCGCCGCGGCCAGCGCGTCGCGCAAGCCGTTGAGCGCCGGGCCCGCGGTCTGCCGCTCCTCGGGCGACATGCCGCCGAGGCTGCGCATGAGCAGCGACACCTCGCCCTTCTTGCCGAGCGCTGCCAGCCGCACCGCCTCGAGACCCGCCTCGTCGGGCGCCGCCGCGATCGCCGTGAGATACCGTTCCTTGAGCGCGCTGATGCCGTCCATCGCTGCCGTTCCTGACCGCCGGCCGAGGGCCTAGCGGCTCGGCGGCAGGGTTGCAAGGCTCGCCTGTCGCCCGGTCGCGTCGGCGGCGATGCGGGCGATGGCGTCGAAGCCGGGGCCGGAGGTGGGGATCGCGACGTCGAAGACCTCGGCGATCACCTGGGTCCAGCCGTGGAGGAAGTAGGTCCAGCCGTCCTCGACCTGCAGCTGCCGCGCCGCCGCCTGTCGACGCGCTTGCTCGAGGAACACGAGATTGCCGCGATAGTTGAGCTCCCAGGCGATCGCGCGCTCCGGGAAGGCGGCGGCGTCGGCCAGCGGCGAGCCCGGCGCGTCCTTGCCGAGGCCGGTCGCGTTGACGACGAGGCTGCCCGGCTTGAGGCCCGCAAGCACCCGGTCGTTGTCGGCCGCGGTCGGCGCCAGCACATACTCGACGGGGACGTCGCTGCCGATCTGCCGGTGGATGGCGCGGATGTGGTCGAGGCGCGGCGCGGAACGGTCCGAGACGACGATCCGGCTCGGCCGGTCGCCGCCGCGTGCGGCCCGCATCAGGTGCCAGGTCAGCGCGATCGTCGAGCCGCCGGCGCCGATCGAGAACACCTCGGCGCCGGTCGTCGCGAAATGGCCGGCGGCGAGGAAGCCGTCGAGCGCGAGCCCCGCGGAGACAGGGTCCTTGGCGTGGCAGACGAGGCGCCCGCCGCGCTTCGAGAGGCAGCTCGTCTCGGCCATCAGCGCCGCGTGCGGGTCGATGTCGTCGAAAAGGTCGCGGCAGGCGGCGAAGAGATCGAGCTTGTGGGTGGTGACGAGCGCGCCGAGCGACAGCGGGTCGGCCTTGAGGAAGGTCACCGCCTCGCGGTAGCGGGCGGGGTCGGCGTGCGGCTCGAAGTCGATGCCGGCAATCGCCACGTCGCCGAGGCCGAGGTGGCGTGCCCAGGCGGGGAACACCCGCATGATCGAGCTTTGAGCGGTGGTCACGCCGATGAAGTAGAAGGTCGGCTTGCGAGCGGGCGCATAGGGCATCGAGGGCCTCCGGCGGTCGGGCGGAACGATCTTCGGTCGTTCTGGCGCCAGCGCAAGGCGCCAGGCAAACGGCGTCGCGAAACCCGGATGAATCGCACCGGTGCGCCGGGCTATCATCGGCTGCTGTTCACAGGGGGCGGAACCGGATGCGTGACCTCTACCTCGCGATCGACGTCGGGACCGGCAGCCTGCGCGCGGCGCTCGTCGACCGCACGGGAGCGATCCTCGCCATCGCCAGCCGCGAGCACGAGCAGATCGTGCCGCAGTTCGGCTGGTCGGAGCAGCGGCCGGCCGATTGGTGGGCCGGGACGGTCGAGGCGATCCGCGGCGTGTTGACCCGCGTCGAGCGCGCACCCGCCCGCGTCGCCGCGCTCTGCGCCTGCGGGCAGATGCATGCCACGGTGCTGATCGACGACGACGGCCGGCTGGTGCGCGAGACGGCGCCGCTCTGGAACGACAAGCGCACGCTCGCCGACGTCGAGCGCTTTGCGGCGCGGCACCGTCCGGACGCCTACCTCGCGCGCACGGCGAACCCGCCGAGCCCGGCCTGGCCAGCCTTCAAGCTGCGCTGGATCGCCGAGCATGATCCGGGCGCGATGGCGGCGGCGCGCACGGTCTTGATGCCAAAGGACTGGATCAACTTCCAGCTGACCGGGATTCGCGCCCAGGACCGCACGGAGGCGTCGATGAGCTTCCTGATGGACGCGGCGACGCGCGACTGGTCGGAGCCGCTCCTCGCGCTGACCGGAGTCTCCCGCACGCTGCTTGCACCGCTGCACGAGCCGGCCGACGTGCTCGGCGGGTTGAGCGCGTCGGCCGCGGCGCGGCTCGGGCTCGATGTGGGGTTGCCGGTCCTCGTCGGCGGCGGCGACTACCCCCTCGCGCTGCTCGGCTCCGGCGTGATGGCGCCCGGCATGGCCTCCGACGTCACCGGCACCTCGACGATCGTGACGGTGCTCCACCGCACACCGATCATCGATGCGCAGGTCTCGAACGTCGCCACCGTCGAAGGCAGCTGGGGCAGCCTGACGTTGCTGGACGCCGGCGGCGACGCGGTGCGCTGGGCGCGGCGCGCCTTTCACGAGAACCGCCGCAGTTATGCCGAGGTCACGAGCGCCGCCGAGCGCGCGGCTGCCGGCTCCGGCGCCCTGTTCTTCCTGCCCTACCTCTCGGGCGAACGCTTCGGCGAGCATCGCAACTCGCGCGCGCAGTTCTTCGGGCTGAGCGCCGCCCACGGCCTGCCCGAGCTGCACCGCGCGGTGCTCGAGGGCGTCGCCTTCTCGGTCCGGCAGCGGCTCGGGGCGCTCCAGGCCGACGGCCGGCGGCCCGAGCGCTTCGTCGCGGCGGGCGGCGGCGCCAGGTCCGGGCTCTGGCTGCGGATCAAGGCCAGCATGTACCGCGTCCCCTACCTGGTCCCGACGGAGCTTGAATGCGGCGTCGTCGGCGCAGCCGCGATGATGGCGGCCGCCGTCGGCGACGCGCCCGGCCTCGCCGAGGCGGTCGGCCGCATGGTGCGCTTCGAG
>JBDHSS010000190.1:0-6197 GCA_039808205.1 Paracoccaceae bacterium
CGACGGGGGGGCGCGGGGCTGGCTCGTCGCCCGAGCCTGCGTGCGCGACGACCGGCTCGGCGACGGCTTCCGCCACCGGCTCGGCCACCGTCTCGGCGACCGTCTCGGCGACCGGCTCCGGGGCGGCGATGGCCTCCGCCGGCTCGGCTTCCGCCTCGGGCACCGTGCCGAGGCCGATGACGTGGCGCACGCCGCGCTCGCGCAGGATCTTCTGCACGCCCTTGATCGTCATGCCGTCGTCGTAGAGCAGCCCCCGGATGCCGCGCAGCAGGCGCACGTCCTCGGGGCGGTAGTAGCGCCGGCCGCCGCCGCGCTTGACCGGCTTCACCTGGGCGAAGCGGGTCTCCCAGAAGCGCAGGACATGCGGCGGCACGTCGAGCGTCTCGGCGACCTCGCTGATCGTGCGGAATGCTTCGGGAGACTTGTTCATGGCGCCGCCGTCTCCGGGTCGTGGCTCAGTGCTTGTTCCCCATGTCGACCCGCTCCTTCATGATGTGCGACGGCCGGAAGGTGAGCACGCGCCGCGGCTCGATCGGCACTTCCTCGCCGGTCTTGGGATTGCGGCCGACGCGCGCGGACTTGGAGCGCACGCTGAAGGTGCCGAACGAGGAGATCTTGACGGTCTCGCCGCGGGCCAGCGCGTCGGACATGTGATTGAGAACCATCTCAACCAGTTCGGCCGACTCGTTGCGGGACAGGCCGACGGTGCGGAAGACCGCCTCGCTGAGCTCCATGCGGGTCAGAGTCTTCTCGCTCACGATGCCCCCCTGCGATCTGTCGCGGTTTCACCAACCCTAGGGTCTATTGCGAAAGCGAGTCAATAACAACGGCTTGGGCGTGCCAGCGAAGGCTCTGTCACCACCGGACGACGGCGGCGCCCCAGGCGAGGCCGCCGCCGATCGCCTCCATGAGCAGCACGTCGCCGGGCAGGATGCGGCCGGCGGCATGGGCGACGGAGAGCGCAAGCGGAATCGAGGCGGCCGAGGTGTTGCCGTGGTCCTGCACGGTGACGACCACGCGCTCGAGCGGCACGCCGAGCTTCTGCGCGGTCAGCGTCATGATGCGCAGGTTCGCCTGGTGCGGCACCAGCCAGTCGATGTCGGTGGTGGCGAGCCCGGCGCGGGCGAGCGCCGCGCTGCCGGTCTCGGCGAGCTTGACGACGGCGTGCTTGAATATCTCCTGGCCCGCCATGCGCACGACGCCCGCGGTGCCGGTGGTGGACGGGCCGCCGTCGACGTAGAGCAGCTCGCTGAACCGCCCGTCCGAGTGCAGGTCGGTGGCGAGGACGCCGCGGTCGGCGGCGGTGCCTTCGCCCTCGCCGGCCTCGAGAATGAGCGCGCCGGCGCCGTCGCCGAAGAGGACGCATGTCGAGCGGTCGGTGAAGTCGAGGATGCGGCTGAAGGTCTCGGCGCCGATCACCATCACCCGGCGCGCGGCACCGGCGCGGATCAGCGCGTCGGCCTGGGCGAGCGCAAAGACGAAGCCGGCGCAGACCGCCTGCACGTCGAAGGCAAATCCGCCACGCATGCCGATCGCGGTCTGCACCTTGACGGCACTCGCGGGGAAGGTCTGGTCGGGCGTGGCGGTCGCGACGATCAGCGCGTCGATGTCCGCACCGTTGAGCCCCGCATCGGCGAGCGCGGCGCGGGCCGCGGCGGTGGCGAGGTCCGAGGTCGCCTCGCCGTCGGCAGCGAAATGCCGGCGCTCGATGCCGGTTCGGGTGCGGATCCACTCGTCGGAGGTATCGAGCGAGGCGGCGAACTCCGCGTTCTCGACGACGCGGGCCGGCAGGTAGTGGCCGCACCCGACGGGCACGGCGCGCAGGATGGTCATATCGGCACGCCTCCGCTGGCCACGTCGGGCCCGACGTCGGAACCGCGTCCGGCGAGGTCGTGCGCGACGCGCGCCGCCAGCCGCTCGGTGAAGCCGTGCTCGGCCAGGGTGAAGGCGAGCTTGATCGCGGCCGACACGCCGGTCGCGTCCGCCGAGCCGTGCGACTTGATGACCATGCCATTCAGCCCGAGGAACACGCCGCCGTTGGCCCGGCGCGGGTCGATGCGCTTCTGCAGCCGCTTGAGCGAGGTCAGCGCGAAGAGCGCGCCGACCTTCGAGAGCATGCTGTAGGCGAAGGCCTCGTGCAGCAGCCCCTGGATCATCTTCGCGGTGCCCTCGCCGGTCTTGAGCGCGACGTTGCCGGTGAAGCCGTCGGTGACGATCACATCGACCCGGTCGGATGGCATGTCGCTGCCCTCGACGTAGCCGATGTAGTCGAAGTCGCCGGTCGGCGCGGTGGCGGCGATGCGCTCCGCCGCCTCGTGCAGCTCGCTCCGGCCCTTGTGCTCCTCGGTGCCGACGTTGAGCAGGCCGACGCGCGGACGGGTCAGGCCCATGGCATTGCGCGCGTAGGAGGCGCCCATGATCGCGTAGGTCACGAGATCCTCGGCGTCGGCGCGGATGTCCGCACCGCCGTCGAGCAGGATGTTGTAGCCGCGCGGGTTGAGCGAGGGCCAGAGCACCGCGATCGCCGGCCGGTCGACGCCCGGGACCTTGCGCAGCGCGAGCATGGAGAGCGCCATCAGCGCGCCGGTGTTGCCGCAGGAGATCACCACCGGCGACTCGCCCGCTTTCACCGCCTGCAGCGCGCTCCACATGCTGGTGCCCTGGGCGTTGCGCAGCACCTTGGACGGCTTGTCATCCATCGCGACCACCGCGGCGGCGTGGCGCACCTCGGTTCGCGCCGCAAGCGCGCTCTGGCGGCGGAGCGCCGCCTCGAGCGTCTCGCCGTCGCCGTGCACGATGTAGCGCAGGCGCGGGTTCTTCTCGAGCGACATCGCCATGCCGGTGATGACGCTCGCCACTCCCCGGTCGCCGCCCATGGCGTCGATCGAGAGCACGATGTCTGCGGGACTACCGAAGGCGGGAGAGCCGCCGCTGGGGCCGATCCGGGTTGTCTCGGCGTTCATACCGAACCGACCTCACGCGCGGCGGGTTCAGGCGGCTTCGTCGTCGATCTCTTCGACCCGCGCGACGACCTCGCGGCCGTCATAGTGGCCGCAGGCGCCGCAGACGTGATGCGGGCGGCGCAGCTCGCCGCAGTTCGGGCACTCGTTCGGGTTCGCCGCGACCAGGTGGTCGTGCGAGCGGCGCATGCCGCGCTTGGCGCGCGTGACCTTGCTCTTCGGGACAGCCATGTTTCGACCTCGATATCTGTCGGGGCCTGGCCCCGATCCCCCGTTTCGTCGGCCAGCGCGGTAGCAGATCGGGCGCGGGTTGTCACGCCCATGACCGCACGACCGGCAAGGAAGACGAGCCGCGGAACATAGCGATTGCGCCGGCGCGCGCAAGGGCCTGTCCGCGGGTTCTCATGAGCCGTCGTCGAGCTTGTCGCGGAGCGCGGCGAGGGCGGCGAACGGCCGCGGCCCGTCCGCATCGCCGTCGTCGCCGGCCTCGGCGCCGAGGTGGGCGCCCGCCTTGCGCGGGTAGGCCGGGAGCGCCAGCGCCAAGGCCTCGGTGGCAATCCGCCCGAGGTCGATGCGCTCGCCGAGCGGCTCCACGTCGTCGTCCGCGTCGGCGTCGACGACGACCTCGGCCGCGAGGGCGTCGAGAACGAAGGCGCGGTGCACCGCCTCGTCGACGCGGGTGGTGACCGGCTCGAGCGAGACGACGCAGGTCTGCACCACGGTGGCGCCGAGCGTCGCGTCGAGCGCGAAGCCGCGGCCCGCGGGCGTCAGGCTGCCGGCGAAGCGCAGCTTGCGCACCGCCCGCGCGTCGAGGAGCCGCGCCAGCGCCCCCGCCTCCTTCGCCGTCGGCGCGATCGAGAACTCGAAACGCGGCAGGTCGCGGATCTGGCGGACCTCGATCACTCTGGCGAAGTCGGGGTTGTCGGCGGCGTGGGGGATCAGCTCGGGCATGGTCCGTCCTGCGGGCCGGCGGCGCGCGGCAACCGGCCCAACTTCCTTGAATTTAGACCATGCCGGGAGTAGGGGAGCAAGGGAAATCCGGCGAGCCGAGGGGAAGCCATGCGCCTGAAAACGTCGCCAGCAACCGGGCTTGCGCTGCTGCTCTGCAGCGCGCTGGCCGCCGGCTGCTCGCCGACCGTTCAGATCCACGGCTACGTTCCGCCGCAGAGCGATATCCAGCGGATCCGACCCGGCTTCGACGACACCGGCAGCGTCGAGAAGATCCTTGGCCGCCCGTCCTCGTCCGGGGTGCTGGCCGACTCGGCCTGGTACTACGTGCAGAGCACGGTCGAGAGTTACACCTACCACGCGCCGAAGGTGATCGACCGCAAGGTGCTCGCCGTCAACTTCGACCAGCGCGGCGTGGTGAAGGACATCAAGCGCTACGGCCTCGCGGACGGCCGCGTGGTCAACCTCGAGACCCGCACCACCGAGACCGGCGGCCGCGAGATGGGCATCCTCGAGCAGATCTTCGGCAACATCCTCAACGTCGACGCCGAGTCGATCAACGCGGCGGCCGGCCGGTAGGCTCGGCCGCCTCGCGCCGACCGTCCTCGCCGCTCGCGCGCACCTCCGCGACCGCGACGGCCAGGCGCTGCAGCCCCGGGGCGAGCTGGTGCGGCGCGATGCCGGTGAAGCCGACGAGGAGCCCCGGCCGCAGCGGCGCGCGCACCGCGTAGTCGCTCAACGGATAGCAATGCACGCCCGCCGCCACCGCTCGGCGCGACGCCGCGCGGTCGTCGACGCCGTCTGGCAGCCAGGCGACGACGTTCATGCCGCTGTCCGGCGTCTCGACGTCGTAGAGCCCGGTTGACGCTTCGGTCGCGGCCGCGAGGAAGCGCGCACGCCGCTCGGCGTAGAGCTCGCGCATCCGGCGCAAATGGCTGGCGAAGTGGCCGTCGGCGATGAAGTCGGCGAGCGCCATCTGCGGCGCCACCGGCATGCTGCGGAAGACAAGCGCCATGGCATTGCGGAACATGCCGACCAGGGCCGGCGGCAGGACGACGTAGCCGATGCGCAGCGCCGGGAACAGCGCCTTGCTGAACGTGCCGACGTAGATCGTGCGGTTGCCGCCGTCGATGCTGCGCATCGAGGGCAGCGGCCGTCCGGTGTAGCGGAACTCGCTGTCGTAGTCGTCCTCGATGATCCAGGCGTCGTTGGCGCGCGCCCACTCCAGGAGGGCGAGGCGGCGCGGCAGCGACAGGGTGCGGCCGAGCGGGTGCTGCCGCGACGGCATGACGAAGGCGAGGCGCGCCTCGCCCGCAAGGGCGGGCTCGAAGGCCATGCCGTCGCCATCGACCGGGACATGCACGAGCCGGCGGCCGAGCGAGTCGAAGAGGTGCCGGGCGATGAACGGGCCCGGATCCTCGAAGAGGATCCCGTCGCCGGGATCGGCCAGCAGCTGCACGGCGATCATGAAGGCGGCATGGGCGCCCGGCGTGATGACGATCTGCTCCGGGTCGCAGGCGTCGCTCCGGTGCAGCGCGAGGTAGCTCGCGATCGCGCGGCGCAAGGGCTCATGGCCGGCCGGGTCGGCATAGCCCATGTTGCCGCGATAGGCGCGGCGGGTCTGGCGGTTCACGCAGTTCTGCCAGAGCGCGAACGGAAAATGATCGTAGGCGGGCGTGTTCGGCAAGAAGGCGCGGTCCTCCCGCACGTCGACGTCGGCATCGAGGGTCAGGAGCCGCGCGCCGATGCCGGACGACCGCGGCGGCCCGCCCTCGTCCGCGCCGCGGTCGATAGGCGGGTCGGGCGCGGCCGGCAGGTGGGAGGGCGGCGTCGGCGTCACGAAGGTTCCGGCACCCTGCCGCATCTCGAGGAAGCCTTCGGCCTCGAGGCGCTCCAGCACCACCACCACGGTCGGTCGCGACACGCCGAGCTCGGCGGCGAGCGAGCGACTCGACGGCAGCCGCGTCCCACCGGGCAGCTGGCCGCCGCGGATCAGGTCGCGCAGCTGATCCTCGATCTGGCGCGACACCGGCGTGGCGCCGCCGCGGTCGAGCCGTATCCGCGTCAGGAGTGCGCCTGCTTGCCGCTTCGTCATTCCCGCCATCCGGTCGCGCCGGCCGGCATGGTACACCCGAGATGGCGGTTGTCACGCCGCCGCCGGGTCGCCCATCGCCGGGCGCCGCCGCCCAAGTGGTCACCGCATTGCCGCGATAGGAGTGACATGATGCATGCCATCCAAGCGCGTTTCGCCGACCTCTTGCGGCGCAATGCCGACGACGAAGCGCCGAC
>JBDHSS010000191.1:0-6188 GCA_039808205.1 Paracoccaceae bacterium
GACGGCATCCGCTTCATCTTCACCTCGATCGTGCCGAACTTCATGAACTTCGGCGCGGTCGGCGTCATCATCGTCGCGATGGTCGGCGTCGGCGTCGCCGAGGAATCGGGGCTCATCGCCACCCTGGTCCGCAAGATCGTCGAGATCGCGCCGCGGTCGATCTTCACCTTCATCATCGTCATGCTGGGCGTCGTCTCCTCGATCGCCGCCGATGCGGGCTATCTCGTGCTGGTGCCGCTCGGCGCCGCCGCCTTCCACAGCCTCGGCCGCCATCCGCTCGCCGGCCTCGCCGCGGCCTTCTCGGGCGTCGCCGCGGTCTTCCTCGTCAACCTCTTCGTCACGCCAACCGACGCGCTGCTCGCCGAGATGACCAACGACGCGATCCGCATGGTCGACCCGACGCGCGAGGTCACGCTCGTCGGCAACCTCTACTTCATGATCGCTTCGTCGATCCTGATGGGGCTCGTCTGCACCGTCATCACCGACAAGATCACCGAGCCGCACCTCGGGCCCTACGCGGGCGGCGTGCCGGTGGAGGGACAGGTTGCGCTCACGCCCGAGCAGTCGCGCGGCCTGCGCTGGGCCGGCTGGGGCCTCCTCGGCTACGTCGTCGTGGTCGGCCTCCTGCTGGTGCCGCCCGGCGCGCCCTTGCGCCACCCGGAGACCGGCGAGATCCTCTCCGGGTCGCCGTTCATGTCCGGGCTCATCGTGCAGATCAGCGCGCTCTTCTTCACCGTCGGTTTCTGCTACGGCAAGGGTGCCGGCACGGTGAAGGATCTGACCGCAGCGATCGGGATGGTGGTCAAGACCTTCTCCGGCATGGCCGGGTTGATCTTCCTCCTCCTCGTCATCGCCCAGTTCATCGCCTTCTTCAACTTCACCAACATCGCGACCGTGCTGGCCGCGAACCTCGCCGACTTCCTCGAGACGGTGCCGCTCGGCCTGGTCAGCTACATCATCATCTTCGTCGTGGTGATCCTCCTGATCGACCTGCTCATCACCGGGGCGGTGGCGAAGTGGGCGATCTTCGCGCCGGTGTTCATCCCGCTGTTCATGCGGCTCGGCGGCGACCCGAACATGGTGCTGGCCGCCTATCGGGTCGGCGACTCGCCGGCGAACGTCATCACGCCGCTCAACGTCTACCTGGGCGTGATGGTGGGGTTTGCCGCGCGCTACCAGAAGGACGCAGGGATTGGCACGATCGTCTCGCTGATGCTGCCCTACACGGTGATCCTGACCGTGCTCTGGACCGCGCTCCTCATCGTCTGGGCGGTCCTCGGCCTGCCGCTCGGCCCGGCCTGACACGAAGCAATTCCTGGGGGGTAACCATGTCCGATCTCGACAAGGTGCTGGCGGCCGTCGACGCCGACATCGACGGCGCGCTCGAGCGGCTGTTCGCCACCATGCGGCTGAAGTCGATCTCGACCGATCCCGCCTATGCCGGCGAGACCCGCGCCTGCGCCGAGTGGCACGCGGCCGACCTGCGCGCCATCGGCTTCGACGCCAGCGTCCGCGACACCGCCGGCCACCCGATGGTCGTTGGCCACGCCCGCGAGGGCGACGGGCGCTCGGTGCTGTTCTATGGCCACTACGACGTGCAGCCTGTCGACCCGCTCGAGCTCTGGGAGAACGACCCGTTCGACCCCAAGGTGGTGACCCGCGCCGACGGCTCGAGGATGATCGTCGGCCGCGGCTCGGCCGACGACAAGGGCCAGCTGATGACCTTCGTCGAGGCCTGCCGCGCCTGGAGGAAGGTGACCGGCAAGCTGCCGGTGCCGGTGACGGTGCTGCTCGAGGGCGAGGAGGAGTCGGGCGGGGTCAACCTGCCGCCGTTCCTCGACGCCAACCTCGACGAGCTCCGTGCCGACACCGCGCTCATCTGCGACACCAACATGTGGGATCCGGACACGCCGGCGATCACCACCAGCCTGCGCGGCCTCTGCGGCGAGGAGATCGTGATCCGCGCCGCCAACCGCGACCTGCACTCGGGCTTCTACGGCTCGGCCGCCACCAACCCCAATCACGTCCTCGCCCGGATCATCGCCGATCTGCGCGACGCCGACGGCCGGGTGACGCTCGCGGGCTTCTACGGCGGGGTGCCCGAGCTGCCCGAGGCGCTGCGCGCAAGCTGGGGCAAGCTCGGCTTCGACGAGAAGGCCTTTCTCGGCGAGGTCGGCCTCGCGGTGCCCGCCGGCGAGAAGGGCCGCTCGGTCCTCGAGCAGACCTGGTCGCGGCCGACCGCCGAGGTCAACGGCATGGGCGGCGGCTACCAGGGCGCGGGGTTCAAGACGGTGATCCCGGCCGAGGCGCACGCCAAGATCTCGTTCCGCCTGGTGTTCGACCAGGACCCGCACAAGATCCGCGCCGCCTTCCGCGAGCACGTCCTCGCCCGCCTGCCGAAGGACTGCACGGTCGAGTTCCACGAGCACGGCTCGGGCACCGCGGTCGCCTTCGACACCTCGGGGGCGGTGTTCCAGTCGGCGCAGGCGGCGCTGACCGACGAGTGGGGGCGCGACGCCGCCTTCGTCGGCGGCGGCGGCTCGATCCCGGTGACGACGCTCATCAAGGACAAGCTCGGCGTCGACGTGGTGATGGTCGGCTTCGGCCTCGCCGACGACCGCATCCACAGCCCGAACGAGAAGTACGAGCTCCGGAGCTTCCACAAGGGCATCCGCTCCTGGGTGCGCATCCTCGACGCGCTGGCCGGCTGAGGCGGCATCGCCGGCCCGCGGGTCGTCCGCAGGCCGGCGCGGGCGGGCTTACTCGCCCGCCTGCAGCAAGAGGTCGCTGTCGCCCTCGTCCTTGGCGCCCGAGAGCAGCGCGTCGAAGTAGCCGATCGTCCGCTTCAGCCCGACCTTGAGCTCGATGTGCGGCTCCCAGCCGAGCACCTGCGCGGCCTGGGTGATGTCGGGCTTGCGCTGGCGCGGATCGTTCTCCGGCAGCGGCAGCGACACGATGCGCGAGCGCGAATGCGTCATCGCGATCACCGTCTCGGCCAGCTGCCGGATGGTGAACTCGCCGGGGTTGCCGAGGTTGATCGGCCCCGTCACCTCGTCGGGCGTGGCCATCAGCCGCACGAAGCCCTCGATCAGGTCATCGACGTAGCAGAAGCTCCGGGTCTGGCTGCCGTCGCCGTAGATGGTGATCGGCTCGCCCTTCAGCGCCTGCACGATGAAGTTCGAGACGACCCGGCCGTCGTTCGGGTGCATCCGCGGACCGTAGGTGTTGAAGATGCGCGCGACCTTGATCTTCAGCCCGTGCTGCCGGCGATAGTCGAAGAACAGCGTCTCGGCACAGCGCTTGCCCTCGTCGTAGCAGGAGCGCGGCCCGATCGGGTTCACGTTGCCCCAGTAGGTTTCCTGCTGCGGGTGCTGGCTCGGGTCGCCGTAGACCTCGGAGGTCGACGCCTGCAGGATCTTCGCCCGCACCCGCTTGGCGAGGCCGAGCATGTTGATCGCGCCGTGCACGCTCGTCTTCGTGGTCTGCACCGGATCGTGCTGGTAGTGGATCGGGCTGGCCGGGCAGGCGAGGTTGAAGATCTCGTCGACCTCGACGTAGAGCGGGAACGTCACGTCGTGCCGGATCAGCTCGAAGTTCGGCGCGTCGAGCAGGTGCGCCACGTTGCGGCGCCGGCCGGTGAAGTAGTTGTCGACGCAGAGCACCTCGTGCCCCGCCGCCACGAAGCGCTCGCAGAGATGGCTGCCGAGAAAGCCGGCGCCACCGGTCACCAGGATGCGCTTGGAGACAAGTCCGTCCATATCGTCACTCGTTCTTGCGTTGAGACTCACAACGGAAGCGTGCCGCAGCACCGGCGGCGGAGGGCGCGCGCCCGCCGCCGCCGGTACGGTGCGGCTCGCCGCCCGCGGACGTCAGGCCTCGTCGGCCGCGAACAGGGAGTTGAGCTTGAAGGCCGCCTCGGTGCGATTGGTCGCCTTCAGCTTCTTCATGATGTTGCGGATGTGCACCTTGACGGTGCTTTCCGACATGTCGAGCTCGAAGGCGATGATCTTGTTGGCCTTGCCCCGGCGCAGCGCGTTCACGACGTCGAGCTGGCGCGCGGTGAACTGCTTCTCGATGCCGCTGCAGCTCTCGGTCTTCGGGCGGATGGCGTCGCGCAGCGACAGCACGCTGGCTGCCGGCAGGAACATGCCGCCGGCCGCGGTGAGCCGCATCGCCTCGACGATGAACTCGAAGCCGATGCTGGCCGGGATGTAGCCGCGCGCGCCGCAGTCGACGGCGGCGATCATGTCGCGCAGATCCTCGGATTCGGCGAGCACGATCACCGGGATCGGCCGAACCTCCTCGATCATGCCGATCAGCTCTTCGGAGATCTGCTCGTCGGAGACCTCGCGCGCGCCGATGTTCAGCAGGATCGCGGTCGGTTCCTGCAGCGAGGCAGGACTGTTGCGCCACTCGGCGATCGAGCCGAACCCGGCCACCGAGACCCGCGGATGCGAGAGTTCGATGCTGCGGACGAAGCATTCGCGCTCGAGCGTCCGACGGTCGACGAGCACCAGCGTCTCGACGAAACGACCGGGTCTCTTCATCGCGCGAACATTGCTCGCGTTCTGCAAGTCTACATGACCGATAGGATCGGCAATATAGGAATCACTCTTCATAACGTTCATTTTACAGGTTCTTCCCCATTCCCGGGCACGGCAAGCCGTCGTCTCGACGTACTGCCCTTTCCCGACCCCCAACGGGCACAGTACCACGGCCGGTCAGTCGCGCAAACTAATTCGCGCCTAAAACTTAACAGGCCGTTCCACCAATAGTTGAGCCGGCCTGACCGGGCGGATGCCGGGTATCACCTGCCGGAACGTGCATGCAAATCAGCGACCTGGCCTGATGAAGCTGAGATCAGGCCCTCCACTCCCCCCTTGGCCAGAAGGCGTAGGCCATCGTTTAACGAGTAAGCCTGCCTTGCCCGATATCATCCTTTCGGCTGATGGCATCGCCGATCGGCGGATGGCGTGCGCAAACGGGTGGTTCCAGCGGGCCGCCTCATCCGGATGGCTGATTCTCGACATTGTCCTCACCCGTCCGGCCTTGTCCGGAAGACGTAATTTGCCAACTGCAATCGCAGTTTGCGCGAAGCAACGCAGTTTGCGAAAGCTCTCGAATCAGGCGAGTGCTACTCGTCACCCGGATTGAGCCGGCGGGCTGCCGCGTCGGTCGCTGCGTGCAGCAGCACGGTGAAAGCCGCGAGCACCACGAGCGCCGCGAACATGAGGTCGGTCTTGGCGCGACCATTGGCGAGAAGCATCAGATAGCCGAGCCCGCGCGACGCGCCGACCCACTCGCCGATGACCGCGCCGATCGGCGCGTAGACCGCGGCGAGCCGCAGGCCGGAGGCGAGCGAGGGCAGCGCCGCCGGCACCCGGATGCGCAGGAGCGCCGCCGCCGGCCGCGCGCCCATGCAGCGCGCGAGGTCGAGATAGCCGGGCGGCGTCGCGAGCAGGCCGTCGAGGAACGCCGAGGTCACCGGAAAGAAGATGATGAGCACCGCCATCAGCACCTTGGCTGCGATGCCGTAGCCGAGCCAGAGCGTCAGCACCGGCGCCAAGGCGAAGACCGGCACCGCCTGCGAGAACACCAGCGCCGGCCGCACCACGGCGCGCGCCGCCGGCGATGCGGCGAGGCCGATCGCCGTCGCCGCCCCGACCAGCGATCCGATGACGAGCCCCGCCAGCACCTCGGCGATGGTGACGAGCGCGTGCGAGGCGATGAGCGCCCGGTTGCTCCAGAGCGCCAGCGCCACCCGCCCCGGCGACGGCAGGATGAACGGCGGCAGCCCGGCGAGGAGCACGAGCGCCTGCCAGGCGGCGAGCCCGAGCGCCAGCGCCGCAAAGGGGCCCGCCAGCCGCCTCATGCCGGCCGCCGCAGCAGCGCGAGAAGCCGTCCCTGGCAGGCGAGCGTCGCGGGATCGTCGAGCGGCCGAACTGGCGGCGCGGGCGGCGGCTCGGCCGCCGCCACGCCCGCGGCGGTCATCAGCAGGATGCGGTCGCCGAGCCGTGCGGCCTCGGCCGGGTCGTGGGTGACGAGAAGGACGGTGCGCCCGACGAGCGCCGCGGCGGCGGTCTCCTGCATCGCCGCGCGCGTGCCGGCGTCGAGCGCCGAGAACGGCTCATCGAGCAGCACCAGCGGCCGGTCCTCCATCAGCGTGCGCGCCAGCGCCACCCGCTGCC
>JBDHSS010000192.1:0-6186 GCA_039808205.1 Paracoccaceae bacterium
CGATGATGACGCCGACCGCGCCGAAGTTCATGAAGTTCGGCACGATCGAGGTGAAGATGAAGCGGATGCCGTCGGCCGAGAGCAGGCTCCGCACCGTGGTCGTGCGGGTGACGACCTCGTGCGTCGCGGGGTCGACCGCCTCGTAGGTCGCCGCCCAGCCGACGAGGCCGAGGATCGCAGACAGGACGATGACGATGCCGATCAGGATGAAGAAGATGATTGCCGGATGCGGAACCTTGTTGCCGACCCGCTCGATCGTCGTCAGGAACCGGTCGAGCATGCCGCCACCGGGCGAGCCCTCGACAGGCGACTTCTCGGCCATGGATTCCAGCCCCCAAGTCCGGCGCCGCAGCCGGATTTCTTCTTAAGTCCCAAGCGCCTCGCTTCGCGTCGAGGGTTCGCGAACGGTAGTCCGGCCGCATTGCACCGGCAAGAAAATTGTGCGAGTTCACGCTCCGGCAGCGGCGAGGGTGCATGTCCGACATCTCGATCGTCTTTGCGATCATCGCCGGCGTGATCGTGCTTTTCATCTGGGATCGTCTGCCCGTGGTCGCGGTCTGCTTCGCGTGCGCGCTGTCGCTCTGGGCGACGGGTGTGCTCACGTTGCAGCAGAGCCTCGCGGGGTTCGGCGATCCGGCGACGATCTTCGTCGCGTCGCTCTTCGTCGTGAGCGCGGCGCTGGAGAAGACCGGCATCACCGCGTGGGTCGGTCAGGTGCTGATGGCCGGCGCCGGCAGCAGCCGCCCCAAGCTCATCGGCCTGATGATGCTGTTCGTCGGCATCCTGTCGGCGCTCATCAGCGTCAATGGCGCGGTTGCGGCGCTCCTGCCGGTGGTGGTGGTCATGGCGGTGCGGCTGCGCCGTCCGCCGTCGCAGCTGCTGATGCCGCTGGTCTTCGGCGCGCATTCGGGCTCGCTCCTGGCGCTGACCGGGACGCCGGTCAACGTGCTGGTGCTCGAGGCTTCGGAAAATGCCGGCGCCGGCGGCTTCAACTACTTCGAGTTCGCGCTCGTCGGCGTGCCGCTGGTGATCGGTGGCGTCGTCATTGCCATCCTCCTCGGCCAGCGGCTCCTGCCGGTGCGCGAGGCGAAGTCGCTGCCGCCGGACCTGAGCGGCCACGCGCGCACGCTGGTCGAGCAGTTCCGCCTCGACGACGACATGCATCAGCTGCGCGTGCGGGCGGAATCGCCGCTCGTCGGCGCGGCGCGCGCGAGCCTCGCGCTGCCGGGCGAGGTGACGCTCCTGACCGTGCGCGCCGACGGCAGCGGCGACGTGCGGCTCGGGACGATCGCACCCGACGACGTCCTTCTGGTGCGCGGGCCGGCGGAGCGGGTGGCGGAGCTTGCCGCCGCCATGGCGCTCAGCCTGCGCGACGCGGCGGGCGAGGGTGCGGTGGCGGCGCTCCTCTTCAACAAGGCGTCGGGCCTTGCCGAGGTGATCGTGCCGCCGCGCTCGACGCTGATCGGCCAGCGCATGTTCCCCGGCATGGTGACGCCGAGCGGCGACCTCGTGGTGCTGGCGGTGCAGCGCCAGGGGATCGAGCTCCGGGTAGACGAGTTGCTCGCCGCCGGCGACACGCTGCTGCTGCAGGGCACCTGGTCGGCGCTCGACCGCCACCTGGCGCCGCCCGAGGTGCTGGTGGTCAACTCGCCCGACCTGGTGCGGCGGCAGGCGCTGCCGATGGGACCGGGGGCGAAGCTCGCGCTCCTCGTCCTCGCCGGGATGGTGGTGCTCCTCGCCACCGGGGCGGTGCCGGCGGCGGTGGCGGGCCTCGGCGCGGCCGGGGCGGTCCTCCTCCTCGGCATCCTCGGGGCGCAGGAGGTCTACAAGGCGATCAACTGGACGACGGTGATCCTCGTCGGCGCGATGATGCCGCTCTCGACGGCGATCACCGCGACCGGCGCGGCGCGGATGCTGGCCGACGGGCTGATCGACAGCGTCGGCAGCCTCGGGCCGCGGGCGCTGATCGCCGGGCTCTTCGTGCTGACTGGCGTTCTCGGGCAGGTGATCTCCAACACCGCCACCGCGCTCATCGTGATCCCGATCTCGGTGGTCGCGGCGCAGGAGATGGGCGTCTCGCCGCAGCCGGTGCTGATGGCGGTCTGCGTCGCCGCGGCGGCGGCCTTCCTGACGCCGGTTGCGACGCCCACCAACCTCATGGTGATGGAGCCGGCGAGCTACCGCTTCGGCGACTACTGGAAGCTCGGCCTCCCGATGATGGCGCTCTACTTCGTCGTGGCGGTGTGGCTGGTGCCGGTGATCTGGCCGTTCTGAGCCAGCCCGTCGAGAAATGCGAGCGCCGCGGCGATCGCGGTCTCGGTGGCGGCGGGGTCGAACTCCAGCGTGCTGAACGCGGCCTTGGTCTCCTGGTCGAAGCCGTGGGTGGTGCCGGGAAGCTCGACGACTTCGGCGCGGGTGCCGCGGGCGCGGAGCGCGGCGGCGATCTCCAGGCAGCGCTCGGGCGGCGCGATGGCGTCGCGCTCGACCAGCAGGAACAGCGCCGGGATCGGCTCCGGCCAGCCGCCCGGGTAGGCGCGCGCCGCCGTGCCGCAGTAGGGGTAGACGAGGATCGTGCCGATGACGCCGGCGAGGCCACCCTCCGGCGCGCGGCGGAGGTTGGCGGGCAGGCCGCGCGGCGGGTCGAGCGCGAGCAGATCCATGATCGCCCAGCCGCCGTGCGAGGCGCCCACGGGCACGAGCCGCGCGGGGTCGACGAACGGCATGTGGCGCGCGTCGTCGAGCGAGACGAGCACGTCGCCCGCCCGCTCCGAGCCGAGGAAGAGCTGGCCGGCGCAGACCAGGCGCCAGAGCTCGCGCTCGCCGAGGCCGCGCGGCGCGTGGCTGTCGACGACGATCGCCGCCCAGCCGTGCGCGACGAGGGCGTCGCTCCAGCGCGCCATGTTGTCCTTCGGCCCGTCGCAGCCGGAATAGAGCAGCGCCGTCGGGAACGGTCCCGGCCCGGGCGGGGTGGCGATGCGGTAGTAGGGCCGCAGCCGCGCGGAGAGCGCGGCCGGCTCGACGCGCGCCACCGTCCAGCCGAGGTAGCGGCCGAGGACGTTGCCGCCAAGGCCGAGCCCGGCGAGCACGACCAGGAGCATCGGCGCGAGGACCAGCCAGCGCCGGCGGCGGGTCAGGCGCACGGCGCCCCGGCGTCCCGACCGGCGGGTGCCCTCACCCCTTCGGCTCCACGGGCACGGCGAAGTGCGCCTTGAGCGCGGCGATCGTCTCCGGCGTCCAGCCGGCGGGGTCGGTCACCGCCATCCAGGCGTCGATGTAGTGCTGCGGCGCGTAGTAGTGGCCGTGCCCGATCGGGACGGCCAGCGCGATCGCCATGTCGAGCACGAGCTGCAGGAAGGTCACGACCGGATACCAGTGCAGATCCGGCGACACGTCGGGGCCGACCGGCGCGTTCATCCAGTCGGGCTTCCGCCAGAGCGAGTTTGGATCGAAGAAGGTGATCGGGTCGCTCGCATACTGCAGGTAGACGATGCGCAGCGGCCCCCAGGCCGCCGCGGCAACCCCGGTATGGTCCTCCTGGTTGGTGAAGCGGATGACCGAGCCGTCGCCGTAGGTCGGCAGCCATTCCGGCGAGCCCGGCTCGCGCTCCAGCGTCGCCGCGCGCCAGCCCGGAGTCGAGAACGGCGGGCCGCTCCAGACCGCGCCGTTGAACGGGTCCGCCAGCACCTCGTGCAGCCGGAACGACTGGTCCGAGCCATAGGCGCCGAGGCTCAGGCCCTGCAGATAGAGCTTCGGCCGGTGGTCCTTCGGCATGTGGGTCCAGTGGTGATAGACGGCGCGGAACAGCGCCCGGCCCGCCTCGGCGCTGTTGCCGGGCTCGACCAGCAGCGAGATCCAGCTCGTGAGGTAGGAATACTGCTGCGCGACGATGGCGGTGTCGCCGTCGTGCAGGTACTCGACCGTGTCCATCGCCGCCGGGTCCATCCAGCCGGTGCCGGTCGGGGTGACGACGATCAGCACCTTGCGGTCGAAGGCGCCGACGCGGAGCATCTCCCTCACCGCGAGTGCCGCGCGGTCGTCGGCATTGTCGGCGGAGTTGAGCCCGACGTAGACGCGGATCGGCTCCTTCGCTGCGCGCCTGGTCTCGGCCCCGATCTCGGCGGCGGTCGGGCCGGTTGCGATGAAGTCGCGCCCGGTGCGCCCGAGCCGCTCCCAAGCCAGGAGCGAGGCGCTGCTGCCGGTCTTCATCGGATCGGTGGGCGCCTTGGTGTCGGGCTCGATCAGCGCGTCGAGCGCCCGCGCCGAGGTGTCGGCGAGCGTCAGGAAGCCGCGGACCAGCACGCCGTCGATGACGGAGAAGAACACCACGATCGCGGCGACGAGGCCGACGCCGCGGGCGACGCGCACCGGCACGTGCCGCGAGGCACGGCGCTCGACGAGGCGATAGAGCACGAGGAAGATCCGCGCGAGGAGCATCAGGAAGCCGAAGACGACGAGCGCGATCAGCGCCACCTCGAACGGACGGCTCGATTCGACCGGCGGCATGTCCATGCGCAGCCGGATCGAGTTCTGCCAGGCGGCGGCGCGCCAGAGCGCGGCGAGGACGAGGATCGCCGAGGCGCCGGCCGCGGTCCAGGTCGCCGGGCGCAGGATGCGGTCGGCCGAGCGCGGCAGCTCGAAGAAGCGCCAGAGCCCGACGAGGAGGTTGCCGAGCCCGTAGCCGACGGCAAAGGTGATGCCGGCGAGCGCGCCTTGCAGGATGTGGCTGCGCGGGATGAGCGACGGCGTCAGCGACGCGGCGAGGAAGATCGCGCCGATGATGAGCCCGATCCCGGAGAACGAGCGCCAGAGCGACTGCAGCCGCTCGCCGATGCTGCGCCTGGTCGCCGCCGCGGCGGCGGCCGCCGGATCGATCTCGGTCATCCCTGCCCCTTCAGAAGTGCCTCAGCCGCCGTTCCTTAGCAGCGCGCGGGCAGGCAGGAAACCGCCGGTCGCGGGCTGACGCTGCGGCGATCAGCCTCGGCTCTCCTTGACGGCCTCCATCGCCACCGAGGTCGACGAGCTGGCGACATGGGGCAAGCTCGAGATCTTCTCGCCGAGGATCAGCCGATAGGTGCGGATGTCCGACGAGCGCACCTTGAGCAGATAGTCGAACCGGCCGGCGATCATGTGGCATTCCTCGATCTCGGGAATGCGGCGGACCGCGGCGTTGAACTCCTTCAGCGCCGCCTCGCGGGTGTCGGACAGCTTGACCTCGGCGAAGGCGACGTGGTCGAGCCCGAGCTTCGCCGGGTTGAGGATGGCGCGGAAGCCGTCGATGTAGCCGGCCTCGATCAGCCGGCGCAGCCGCACCTGGCACGGCGTCTTCGAGAGGCCGACCCGCGCCGAGAGATCGGTGATCGACATGCGGCCGTCCTCGGCCAGCGCCGCGAGAATGCGGCGGTCGAACTGGTCCAGATCACTGATTTCGTCGGAGATGCGCATCGGTTGGCCTGCGTATCGATTGAACTTTGGTCAAGATGCGCAGTGAATGCACGAAATCAAGTCTGAACGCCTGCCGCAGTCGTGCTATTCGGGCGGGAGCGATGCGAGGGAGCCCGCCATGACCGCCCACTCCGAGACGACGCTTTCCCGGCCCGCCGGCAGCGACGACGCGCCGTTCGCGGACTTCGCCCCGCCGATCCGGCCGCAGAGCGCGCTGCGCCAGGCGATCACCGCCGCCTATCGCCGACCGGAGACCGAGTGCCTGCCGCCGCTCGTCTCTGCCGCGACGCTGCCGCCCGAGGTGCGGGCCAGGGCTGCCGAGACCGCGCGCCGACTCGTCACGGCGCTCCGCGGCAAGCAGCGCGGCTCGGGCGTCGAGGGGCTGGTGCAGGAATACTCGCTGTCGAGCCAGGAGGGCGTGGCGCTCATGTGCCTCGCCGAGGCGCTCCTGCGCATCCCCGACACCGCGACGCGCGACGCGCTCATCCGCGACAAGATCGGCGGCGGCGACTGGGCCGCACACCTCGGCGGGCAGAAGTCGCTTTTCGTCAACGCCGCGACCTGGGGCCTCGTCGTCACCGGCAAGCTGACGGCGACGGTGAACGACCGCGGCCTCGCCGCGGCGCTGACCCGCGTCGTCGCGCGCTGCGGCGAGCCGGTGGTGCGGCGCGGCGTCGACATGGCGATGCGGATGATGGGCGAGCAGTTCGTCACCGGCGAGACCATCGCCGAGGCGCTGAAGCG
>JBDHSS010000193.1:0-6150 GCA_039808205.1 Paracoccaceae bacterium
GAATTGGTAGACGCGCAGCGTTGAGGTCGCTGTGGGCTAACCCCCGTGGAAGTTCGAGTCTTCTCAACCGCACCACCTCTTCTTTTCCGGCCGGCGCGGACGGCAAGCGATGTCGCGGCGCGAGACAATGCCCGCGCCGAGGGTCACGTCTTCGGCTGTGGGAAGAACCGCCGCGGGTCGCCGGCGGCACGGCATGACTGCCGGAACCGTGCCGAAGCCCGATCCGAGCTTGCCGGAGGCCCCGCCGGCGCGAACGCGGGCGGGCCCTGCCGCTACATCCGTCGCTCGACCATCAGCTTCTTGATCTCGGCGATCGCCTTCGCCGGGTTCAGGTGCTTCGGGCAGGTCTGGGAGCAATTCATGATCGTGTGGCAGCGGTAGAGCTTGAACGGGTCGTTCAGCGCGTCCAGCCGCTCGCCGGTCGCCTCGTCGCGCGAGTCGATGATCCAGCGGTAGGCGTGCAAGAGCGCCGCCGGGCCGAGGTAGCGCTCGCCGTTCCACCAGTACGACGGGCACGCGGTCGAGCAGCAGGCGCAGAGGATGCACTCGTAGAGGCCGTCGAGCTTGCGCCGGTCCTCGATCGACTGCCGCCATTCGGTCTGCGGCTCGTTGGTGTAGGTCTCGAGCCACGGCTTGATGCTGGCGTGCTGGGCGTAGAACATCGACAGGTCCGGCACTAGGTCCTTCACCACCGGCATGTGCGGCAGCGGGTAGATCTTCACGTCGCCGGTGATCTCGTCCATGCCGTAGATGCAGGCGAGCGTGTTGAACCCGTCGATGTTCATCGCGCACGAGCCGCAGATGCCCTCGCGGCAGGAGCGGCGGAAGGTCAGCGTCGGGTCGATCTCGTTCTTGATCTTGATGAGCGCGTCGAGGACCATCGGCCCGCAGGTGTCGAGGTCGACGAAGTAGGTGTCGACCTGCGGGTTGCGGCCCGAGTCTGGATCCCAGCGGTAGATGCGGAAGGTGCGGACGTTGGTCGCGCCCTCGGGGCGGGGCCAGGTCTTGCCGGTGACGATCCGGCTGTTGCGGGGCAGCGTGAGCTCGACCATCGCCTCTACCTCAATACACGCGCGCCTTGGGCGCGATCTTCTTCAGATCGATGCCGCCCTGCGCCTCGGTCGTCAGCGGGTCGAGGTGCACCGGGCGATAGCTGAGCGTCACCGTGTTGTCCGGGTGGACGACGGCGAGAGTGTGCTTGCGCCAGTTCTGGTCGTCGCGGTTCGGCCAGTCCTCCTGGGCGTGCGCGCCGCGACTCTCCTTGCGCGCCTCGGCCGAGACGATCGTCGCCAGCGCGTTCGGCATCAGGTTGGTGAGCTCGAGCGTCTCCATCAGGTCGGAGTTCCAGATCATCGACCGGTCGGTGACCTTCACGTCGGCGAGGCTGTCAGCGACGCGCTTCATCTTCTCCACACCTTCGGCCAGCGTCTTGTCGGTGCGGAAGACGGCGGCGTCGTCCTGCATCGTACGCTGCATGGTCAGGCGGATCTGCGCGGTCGGGCTCGCGCCCTTGGCGTGACGCAGCGCATCGAAGCGGGCGACGGCGCGGTCGACCGAGGCCGGGTTGAGCGGCCGGTTCGGCATTCCGCGCTCGACGACGTCGCCGGCGCGGATCGCCGCGGCACGACCGAAGACCACGAGGTCGATCAGGCTGTTCGAGCCGAGGCGGTTGGCGCCGTGCACGCTGGCGCAGCCGGCCTCGCCCACGGCCATCAGGCCGGGCTGGATGCGGTCGGGGTTGCCTTCGGTGGGGTTCAGGGCCTCGCCCCAATAGTTGGTCGGGATGCCACCCATGTTGTAGTGCACCGTGGGCAGCACCGGGATCGGCGCCTTGGTCACGTCGACGCCGGCGAAGATCTTCGCCGACTCCGAGATGCCGGGCAGCCGCTCGGCCAGCGCCGCCGGCGGCAGGTGGTTGAGGTTCAGGTGGATGTGGTCCTTGTGCGGACCGACCCCCCTGCCCTCGCGGATCTCGATCGTCATGCAGCGCGACACCACGTCGCGCGAGGCGAGATCCTTGTAGGTGGGCGCATAGCGCTCCATGAAGCGCTCGCCCTCGGAATTGGTCAGGTAGCCGCCTTCGCCGCGCGCGCCCTCGGTGATGAGGCAGCCCGAGCCGTAGATGCCGGTCGGGTGGAACTGCACGAACTCCATGTCCTGCAGCGGCAAGCCGAGGCGGGCGACCATGCCGCCGCCGTCGCCGGTGCAGGTGTGCGCCGAGGTCGCCGAGAAGTAGGCGCGGCCGTAGCCGCCCGTGGCGAGCACCACCATCTTGGCATTGAAGCGATGCAGCGTGCCGTCGTCGAGCTTCCAGGCGAGCACGCCCTGGATCACGCCGTCCTCGGACTCGATGAGGTCGATGGCGAAATACTCGATGAAGAACTCGGCCTTCTGCTTGACCGACTGGCCGTAGAGCGTGTGCAGGATGGCGTGGCCGGTCCGGTCGGCGGCGGCGCAGGTGCGCTGCACCGGCGGGCCCTCGCCGAACTCGGTGGTGTGGCCGCCGAACGGGCGCTGGTAGATGCGGCCGTCCTCGGTGCGGGAGAACGGCACGCCGTAGTGCTCGAGCTCGTAGACTGCCTTCGGCGCCTCGCGCGCGAGGTATTCCATCGCGTCGGTGTCGCCGAGCCAGTCCGAGCCCTTGACCGTGTCGTAGAGGTGCCACTGCCAGCTGTCGGGCCCCATGTTGCCGAGGCTGGCAGCGATGCCGCCCTGGGCGGCGACGGTGTGCGAGCGGGTCGGGAAGACCTTGGTGATGCAGGCGGTCTTGAGCCCCTGCTCGGCCATGCCGAGCGTCGCCCGCAGACCCGAGCCGCCGGCGCCCACGACGACGACGTCATAGGTATGGTCGGTGAAGTCGTAAGCGGCCATGACGGAACGTCCTCAGGCGAAGGCGATCTTGGCGACCGCGAAGATCCCGGTGAAGGCGAAAGCGGCGCAGAACAGCACATTGGCGAGCAGGAGCACGGTGCGCGTCGGCTTGTCGTGCACATAATCCTCGATGACCACCTGCACGCCCTGCTGCAGGTGCAGGAAGCCGACCGCGAAGAACAGGATCGCGACCACGGCGTTGAACGGGTGGCTGTATATCTCGCGCGCGGTCTCGAAGTCGGTGCCGAGGGCACGGACGAACGGGAACAGGAAGCAAAGGCTGAGCGGGACGAGCCCGATCGAGGTCAGCCGCTGCGACCACCAGTGGCCGACGCCCTCCCCGGCAGTGCCGAGGCCAGTGATCCGCTGTCGGTCGGTCCGGTATTGCATGGTCACCCCCAGAGCGCGATGACGACGGTAATGATCGACATCACGCCGGCCGCGACGAGCACCGCGATCCCGCTGGTGCGGAGCGTGCTCACCTCGAAAGCCTCGCCGGTGTCCCAGATCAGGTGCCGGACGCCATTGAAGAAGTGGTACCAGAGCGCGACGAGCGCCACGAAGAGCACGAGGTTGCCGAGCCACGAGGTCAGCAGGCCGTCGGCGAAGTCGAAGTAGGACGGGCTCGAGGCCGCCGCAAGGAACCACCAGACCACGAGGATCGCCGCCGCGCCGAGGCCGAGCCCGGTGAAGCGGTGCAGGATCGACATCCGCGCGGTCAGCGGCAATCGGTAGACCGTCAAGTGCGGAGAAAGCGGCCGATTGCCGCGGTTCACGTCTGCCATGGGTCCCTCCGCAAGCGGGTGCCTGTGGTCCCGGTCGCCGCCTGTCCCGGGGCCGGCCGCGCGACGCGGAAACTGCGTCGCAGGCCGGACTTCGATCTAACTGTCACGGCTTCGTCAGGGAATGCAACCCTCTTTGCCCGTTGGACGTTGCGGCGCGGCGCCGCGGTCATCGCGGCACCAGCACCCAGGTGTCGAGGTCGAGCAGGACGTCGGGAAGGTACTTGCCTTCGGCGTCGCGGAGCAGGAACGGCACCGCCCCGGCGCGGGTCGCGACGGTGCGCACCCGGAGCGCGCCGACGCCCGCGATCGGGGTCGCGGCCTTGTCGAGGATCTCCGACCAGGCGCCGACGGTGTCGCCGGCGAAGCACGGGTTGGCGTGGGCGCCGGCGTTGATCGCGGCGACCAGCTGCGCGTTGGCAAGCCCGTTGAACGAGAGCGCGCGGGCGATGCTGATGACGTGGCCGCCGTAGATCAGCCGCCGGCCGCCGTCGCGGGCGGTGACGTCGAAGTGCACCTTGGCGGTGTTCTGCCAGAGGCGGGTGGCGAGCATGTGCTCGGCCTCCTCGATCGTCACCCGGTCGACGTGGTCGATCGTCTCGCCGACCGTGTAGTCGTCCCAGCGCCAGGGCTCGCCGGCCAGCGCGAAGTCGTAGCGTGTGAGGTCGAGCCCGGCCGGCACCACGAGATCGCCCACGGCGACGCTCGCCGCGAGGTCGGGCACCACCGGCTCCGGCGCCGGAGCGGCGGCGTCGCGCTTGCGCACCATCACCCAGCGGCAGTAGCTGAGCACCGCCTCGCCGCGCTGGTTGCGCCCGGTCGAGCGCACCCAGACCACGCCCGCCGTGCGGTTCGAGGTCTCGCGGAGGCCGATCACCTCGCTGGTCGCGGTCAGGGTGTCGCCCGGGTAGACGGGCCGCAGGAAGCGCCCCTCGGCGTAGCCGAGGTTCGCCACCGCGTTCAGGCTGATGTCGGGGACTGTCTTGCCGAAGACGACGTGGAAGGCGGCGATATCCTCGATCGGGCTTCTCGGCAGGCCCGAGCGACGGGCGAAGGCGTCGGAGGAGGTAAGCGCGAAGCGCGTCGGGTAGAGCGCGGTGTAGAGCGTTCGGTCGCCCTCGGTGATCGTGCGCGGCACGGCATGGACGATCTCCTCGCCGAGGCGATAGTCCTCGAAGAAGCGGCCCGCCTGGGTCTTGCCGGCCATCAGAGCTGGCCGAGCTTCAGCGCGGGATCGTAGGCCGCATCGACTTCCTTCACCACCGCCTGCGCGCAGCGCATGACGCCGGCCTTGGCGTCGAACGCATAGGCCGGATCGCCGTAGAGCGACCAGCCGTCGGCGAGCGCGGCGGTGACCTTGTGGCAGAAGGCCGAGGTGTCCTCGTCGGTCAGGTAGCGATAGGCGAGCATGGGTCTCAGGCCTGCGGAAACGGCGGGTAGCCGAGCCAGGTGTGGACGGCGGCGATCACCGCGAAGACGACGAGGGTGATGACGACGAAGCGCAGGTCGCCCGCCAGCGTCCCGCCCGCGGGCGGCGCCCAGGCCGGCTGGCGCACGCGCTCGAGCACGATCTCGGCCACTGCCCAGAGGAGAAGCCACCCGAACATCAGGATCGATGCGGTGTCGCCGTTCACCAGGAGGTGCGCGACCGCCCAGACGATGACCGCCGTCAGCATCGGGTCGCGAAGCCAACGCTTGGCCCGGCTCTTGGAATGCCCAAGCCCGAGCAGCGCGACAGCGACCAGCATCAGAAGGTTGTTGAGGTGAACGGTCCAGAGCGGTGGGAACCAGAGGCTATCCACCGGCGCGCGGCGAAAGCCGATGACGATGAGCACGAGACCCGCGCCGATGAAAAGCGCCATCAGGCCCTTCGACGGCTTCTCGCCCATCCGCGCGGCGAGCGCCGCGCGCGGCCCCGGGAGGACCGCCTTGAAGAGGTGCGCCGCGGTCCAGAGGACGAGCCCGACGACGAGAAGCGTCACGACGCGGCCTCGAGCGCGGCGATGGTGCCGGCGCGCGCGAGGAGGCGCTTCGCGGTGACGACGTGCAGGTTCTCGACGATCCGGCCGTCGACGACGGCGACGCCCTCGCCGCGGGCGGCCGCCGCATCGAACGCCTCGACCTGGCGCCGGGCGAGCGCCACCGCGTCGGGCGACGGCGCGAAGACCTCGTTGGCGACCGCGATCTGGTCGGGGTGGATCAGCGTCTTGCCGTCGAAGCCCATGTCGCGGCCCTGGATGCAGGCGGCGCGCAGGCCCTCGGCATCCTGGAAGGCGTTGTAGACGCCATCGACGCAGACGAGCCCGGCGGCACGCGCCGCGAGCAGGCAGAGCCCGAGGCTGGTGACGAGCGGCACCCGGTCGGGCGTGTGCGCGGCGCCGAGATCCTTCACCAGATCGTTGGTGCCGAGCACGAAGCCCTCGAGCCGCGGGTGCGAGTCGGCGATGGCGAGCGCGTTGAGCGCGCCGCGCGGCGTCTCCATCATCGCCCAGATCCG
>JBDHSS010000194.1:0-6147 GCA_039808205.1 Paracoccaceae bacterium
GTCGTCTACGACGTCTATGACTCGAACGAGGTCCTGGAGGCGAAGCTCCTCGCCGGCAACTCGGGCTATGACGTGGTGGTGCCGACGTCGAGCTTCCTGCAGCGGCAGGTGAAGGCCGGCGTCTATCAGGAGCTCGACAAGTCGAAGCTGCCGAACCTCAAGAACATGGATCCGGAGCTCCTGAAGGCGGCGGCGGCCTACGATCCGGACAATGCCCATTCGGTCATCTACATGTGGGGCACCACCGGCATCGGCTACAACAAGGCGGCGGTGGAGAAGCGGCTGGGCGCCGATGCGCCGACCGACAGCTGGGCGTTGCTGTTCGATCCGCAGTACGCCTCCAAGCTCGCCGACTGCGGCGTCACGCTGCTCGATTCGCAGACCGACGTGCTGCAGAGCGCGCTCGCGTACCTCGGGATCGATCCCCTGACCACCGACCCCGCCGACATGGAGAAGGCGGCCGACGTGATCGCCAAGGTTCGGCCCTACATCCGCTACTTCCATTCGTCGCAGTACATCTCCGATCTCGCGAACGGCGAGGTCTGCGTCTCGCTCGGCTTCTCGGGCGACGTGTTCATCGCCGCCGACCGCGCCGAGCAGGCCGGCAACGGCGTCGAGATCGCCTACAGCGTGCCCAAGGAAGGCGCGCAGCAGTGGTTCGACCTGATGGCGATCCCGGCCGACGCGCCGAACCCGGAAGGCGCGTACGCCTGGATCAACTTCATCATGGATCCGCAGATCACCGCCGACATCACCAACTACGTCTGGTATGCCAACGCCAACATCCCGGCGATGCAGTATGTCGACGATGACATCAAGAACGATCCGGCGATCTTTCCGCCCGCCGACATCCGCGCCAAGCTGTTCCCCACGGTGATGTACGACGCCAAGCTCGACCGGGTGATGACGCGGCTCTGGACCAAGGTCCAGACCGGGCAATAGGCGCGCGCCGCGCCGCGCGGTGTGGCAAGCCGGCCGGTTGGGCCGGCTTTTTGACAAAACCCGCCGACTCCGGCGGCGACAACTCCTGCCGTGTGTGCTATTTGCGGTTGATTGGTGACCCTGCCGTTCATCCAGCGGCGAATTCGGAGACCCCGGCAGGTCCGATGCGCAAGACCGGCTCAGCGATGCGCGTGATGCTCCGGCTCGCCGCCGCCGCGGCCGCCGTGGCCGCCTTGGGCGCGGCGCTTCTGGCCGCGTCGATCTATCAGCGCGAGGCGCGCGAGGACTGGTGGCAGGCCACCCGCGCCGCCACGTCCGACGAGCTCAACCTGCTGCGCGCCGACCTGCAGGGGCGGATCGACGCCAACGTGCAGCTGGTGCGCGGCCTCGTGGGGGTCATCCGTGCCGATCCTGCGATCAGTCCCGAGGAGTTCCACCGCATCGTCGGCGCCCTGATCGACGGCCAGGTCGAGGCGCGGCTGGTGGCTGCGGCCCCGGACATGGTCGTCAGGATGGTGCATCCCGAGCGCGGCAACCAGGGCGTGATCGGCATGCGTCTCGACGCGTTCCGCACGCCCGTCGCGCAGGACGGCATCCAGATCGTCGGGCCCGTGCACCTGCCCGACGGCGGCAGCGGCATCGTCATGCGCGCGCCGGTCTGGTTCGGCCCCGAGCGCCAGCTGTGGGGCGTCGTGTCGCTCGTCCTCGATGCCGATGCGTTCTTCCGCGTCACCGGCGTCACGGCGGCCGATCGCGCGATCGAGGTCGCGCTTTCCGCGGGCGAGGACGCGAGCGGCCAGCGGCCGGTCATGGTCGGCAACCCGGCGGTCCTCGGCGCCGACCCGGTGCGCGCCGAGGTGCGGGTGCCGTCGGGCACCTGGCAGCTCGCGGCGATCCCGGCCGGCGGCTGGCCGGCGGCGCCCTCGACGTGGCTGGTGCAGCTCCTCTTTCTCGCGACCGGGCTCGTCGTCATCGGCACCGCCCTCGGCGTCGGCCGCATCATCGCCTCGCGCCACCGCCAGCTGGCGCTGATCCGCCAGCGCGAGGCCGAGCTCAAGCAGCTGTCGTGGCGGCTCGACTTCGCGCTCAACGCCTCGGGCATCGGCGTCTGGGACGTCGATCTCACGACCGACGCGCTGTTCTGGGACGCGCGCGCCAAGGCGCTGTTCGGCCGATCGGCCGATCCGCGGTCGATCTACGGGCTTGCCGACTGGTCGGCGGTGCTGCACCCCGACGACCGCGAGCGTGCCGTCATCGAGGCGGAGCGGACGGTGGCGCACGGCGGCCGCTTCGATACCCGCTACCGCATCGTCCGGCCCGACGGCGAGGTCCGGCACATCCGCGACGTGGCGGCGGTCAACGAGGGGCCTGACGGCTCGCGCCGGCTGGTCGGGCTGGTCTGGGACGTGAGCGAGGATGTCGGTCGGCAGGAGGAGCTCGACCTCCGCCGCGCCGAGGCCGAGGCCGCCGCCAGCGCCAAGTCACAGTTCCTCGCCTCGATGAGCCACGAGATCCGCACGCCGATGAACGGCATTCTCGGCGTGCTCGGCCTCATCCTCGACGATCCGCTGCCGGCCAAGCAGCGCGAGCGGGCGCAGATCGCGCTGGCCTCGGCCGAGGGCCTGCTCGCCATCCTCAATGACATTCTCGACTTCTCCAAGCTCGAGGCCGCCCAGATCCGGCTCCACGAGGAGGCGGTCGATCTCCGGGCGCTGATCGGGCAGGTGATGGACCTCATGTCGCCGAACGCGGCGCGCAAGGGGCTGCAGCTCGGGCACCGGGTGGCGGCGGCGGTCCCGCGCCTCGTGCGCGCCGACCCGGTGCGGCTGCGCCAGATCCTGACCAACCTGCTCAGCAACGCCACCAAGTTCACCGACCGCGGCGAGATCGCCGTCCGGGTCGACTGGAGCGGCACCGCTGCCGCGGGCGAGCTCGTCATCGAGGTCGAGGACACCGGGATCGGCATCGCCGAGGACCAGCTCGGCTCGATCTTCGAGCGCTTCACCCAGGCCGACACCTCGCTGGCGCGGCGCGCCGGCGGCACCGGCCTCGGGCTCGCGATCTCGGCCCAGCTCGCCGAGCTGATGGGCGGCCGGATCCGGGTGCGCAGCGTCCTCGGGATGGGCAGCACCTTCCGGCTCGAGATCCCCGCGGTCGCCACCACGGCGGCGCCGCAGCCCTCCGGCGAGCGCGCGGGCCGCGGCACCACGCCGCCGATGCGCGTGCTGCTTGCCGAGGACCACCGCACCAACCAGTACGTGATCCTCGCCTATCTCCGGTCGGCCGGTCACGAGGTGGCCGTGGTGTCGAATGGCGCGGAGGCGGTCGAGGCGGCGGCGGGCGGCGACTTCGACGTGGTGCTCATGGACGTGCAGATGCCGGTGATGGACGGACTGGCGGCCACCGCGGCGATCCGCCGGCTGCCCGGCGCCGCGGCGACGGTGCCCGTCGTCGCGCTGACCGCGAGCGCGATGCCCGGCGACTGCGAGGCCTGCCTCGCGGCCGGCATGACCGCGTATCTGACCAAGCCGATCACGCCGGCGATGCTCTACGCCGCGCTGCACGAGATTCATCTGGCGCACGGCGGCGCGGTCGCGGACGACCCGCAGCGGCGCTGCGCCTCCGGCGGCTGAGGCGGGGCCGGTCAGGCCTCGGCCGCGGTCTCGGTCGTGCCGCGCTCGCGGTAGGGCGTGGTGCGATAGAGCGCGCGGTAGCACTTCGAGAAGTGCGACGGCGAGGCGAATCCGCACGCCATGGCGACCGCGATCACGCTCATGTCGGTCTGCATGAGCAGGTTGCGCGCGCGGCCGAGGCGCAGCTCCATGTAGTAGCGCTTCGGGCTGCGGTTGAGGTAGCGGCGGAACAGCCGCTCGAGCTGCCGCGTCGACATGCCGGCGTCGCGGGCCAGCAGCATCGGCGAGATCGGCTCCTCGATGTGCTCTTCCATGCGGTGGATCACCGAGGCGAGCTTGGGGTGGCGCACGCCGATCCGCGTCGGGATCGACAGCCGCTGCTCGTCGCGGTCGGAGCGGATCGAGGTGTGGATCATCTGGTCGGCGACGAGCGTGGCAAGCTCGGGCCCGTGCCGCAGCGCGATGAGCTTCAGCATCAGGTCGGTCGAGGCGGCGCCGCCGGCGGCGGTGTAACGGTCGCGGTCGATGACGAAGATGTTGTGGGTTAGGTCGATCTCAGGGAAATCCTCCTCGAAGCTGTCGCGGTTCTCCCAGTGGATGGTGCAGCGCCGCCCGTCGAGGAGCCCGGCCTCGGCCAGCACCTGCGCGCCGGTGCAGACCGCGCCGACGGCCATCCCGCGGCGCGCCTCGCGCCGGAGCCAGGTCAGGACCGGGCGGCTGATCGCCGCCTTCACGTTGAGCCCGCCGACGACGATGATCGTCGCCTCGCGCCCGATCTCGGCGAGCCCGCCTTCGACCGCGGTGACGACGCCGTTCGAGGCGGCGACCGGCGCCCCGGTGGCGCTGACCACCTGCCACTCGTAGAGCGTGCGCCCGGCCATGCGGTTCGCCAGCCGCAGCGGCTCGATCGCGCCGGCGAAGGCGATCAGCGTGAAGTTCTCGAGCAGCAGGAAGACGAAGCGCTCGGGACGGTCGGTTTCCGGTTTGGCTTTCATGGCGATTCGCGGCGGTTCCTCATCAGGCAAATGCCGGCAGCGAGGTATGGTCAAGCCCCGGCGGAAGGTCTATGGACGGCGCCAGTCAGAAGCCTGATGCGGGAGCCGCCCCATGTCCGCCGAGTGGACCCGATCCGCGTGGAGGTCACGCCCGCGGATCCAGATGCCCGACTATCCCGACGCCGTGGCGCTGAGCGCGGTCGAGCGCAAGCTCGCGTCCTACCCGCCGCTGGTCTTCGCCGGCGAGGCGCGCAAGCTCAAGGCGCAGCTCGCCGAGGTGGCCGAGGGCCGGGCGTTCCTGCTCCAGGGCGGCGACTGCGCCGAGAGCTTCGCCGAGTTCTCCGCCGACAACATCCGCGACACCTTCAAGGTGATGCTGCAGATGGCGGTGGTGCTGACCTTTTCCGCCAAGTGCCCGGTGGTGAAGATCGGCCGCATGGCCGGCCAGTTCGCCAAGCCGCGCTCCGCGGCGACCGAGGCAGTGGGCGGGGTCGAGCTGCCGTCCTACCGCGGCGACATCATCAACGGCTTCGAGTTTTCCGCCGCGGCGCGGGTGCCCGATCCCGACCGGATGCTGCAGGCCTACACCCAGGCGGCGGCGACGCTGAACCTTCTGCGCGCGTTCAGCCAGGGCGGCTATGCCGACATCACCCGCGTGCATTCCTGGACGCTCGACTTCACCGCCGGGCAGGGCGGCTACGAGCAGTACCACAAGCTCGCCAACCGGATCTCGGACGCGCTCGACTTCATGGGCGCCGCCGGGGTCAGCCCCGACACCGCCGAGGCGCTGCACCGGGTGGATTTCTACACCAGCCACGAGGCGCTGCTGCTCGAGTACGAGGAGGCGCTCTGCCGCATCGATTCGACGACCGGCCTGCCGGTGGCGGGCTCCGGCCACATGATCTGGATCGGCGACCGCACCCGGCAGGTGGACGGCGCGCACGTCGAGTTCTGCCGCGGGGTGCAGAACCCGATTGGGCTGAAGTGCGGCCCATCGATCAGCGAGAGCGACCTCCTGAAGCTCGCCGATCGGTTGAACCCGAAGAACGAGGCGGGCCGGCTGACGCTCATCGCGCGCTTCGGGGCGGGGCAGGTGGCCGAGCACCTGCCGCGGCTCATCCGCGCCATCGAGCGCGAGGGGCGCAAGGTCGTCTGGTCGTGCGACCCGATGCACGGCAACACGGTGAAGTCGGCGTCGGGCTACAAGACCCGGCCGTTCGACCGGGTGCTGCGCGAGGTGCGCGAGTTCTTCGCGATCCACGCCGCGGAAGGCACGATCCCGGGCGGCGTCCACTTCGAGATGACCGGGAAGGACGTGACCGAGTGCACCGGCGGCGTGCGCGCCGTCACCGACGAGGACCTGTCCGACCGCTATCACACCGCCTGCGACCCGCGGCTCAATGCGGCGCAGGCGCTCGAGCTCGCGTTCCTCGTCGCGGGAATGCTGCACGAGCGGCTGCTGACGCGCCGCGCCGCGGTCTGAGCCGGCGTTGACGGGCGAGGTCCTCGTGCTCACCGCGGCGGCGGGGGTGCCCGACGCCGCCGCCGCCGGGCTCACGGGGCGCGTCCGCCGGCTG
>JBDHSS010000195.1:0-6119 GCA_039808205.1 Paracoccaceae bacterium
TCGACGCGACGAGCGCGATCGCCAGGATGTCGAGCAGCTCGTGCCGCTGCGCGTTGCCGCGCCGAGGGTCGGGGATCTCTCCAAGCGTATCGATCAGGGCCATGTGTCCTCCTCCGGGACACAGGCCAGAATCCAGATCATCCCGAGAGGGAAGCCCTATTCGTCAAATGCGATTCCCCAGGGGGCGGCGGGAGGCGGCAGGGACGCGGCGGTTCCTCCCTCCCAAGAGTGGCACGGGAAGAAACCTCAAGACGACCCTTGCGGTAGCGGTGGAGGGCCGCGGCTGACCGCGCGAGCGGCCGCCTGCACTGCCGAGGCGCGTCCCGGATCCTCCGCGGCGCACCTTGCTATCCGACCGCCTCGACGACGTGCGCCTGCATCTTGCCCCGGATCGGACCCGGGCCGAACCGCGCCGCGAGCGCGCGCGCCGCGTGCGCGGTCGCCTCCTCGAGCGAGGCGCCGCCGCGGGCCTCGATCTCGGTGCGCATCGGCGTCCCCTGGCACAGGGCGAAGGCCGCGAGCTCCGGGGTAGCCGCGACGCTCTCGCGCGCCAGCGTCTCGATCTCGACCGGCGCGAAGCCCGCCGCGGCGAGGTCGGCGCGGATGCGCTCGACCGCGTGATAGCCGTGCGGCAGGCGCCGGAGGAAGTCGGGCGGGTTGCCGGGGAAGAGCTCCGCCACCGCCGCGACCACCACGTCGGTGAAGACGTTCTCCGCGACCCGGTCCCAGACGTTGAAGACGAAGCGTCCGCCCCGCCGCAGCACCCGCCGCGCCTCGGCATAGCCCGCGACCCGGTCGGGCAGGAACATCGCGCCGAACTGGCAGCAGACCGCATCGAAGCGCGCATCGTCGAACGGCAGCTGCATCGCGTCCGCCTGGCGCCAGCTGATCCGGGCGTCCGCCGGCTGCCGGCCGTGCGCGCGGTCGAGCATCGGCTGGTTGAGGTCAGTGACGACATACGCGCAGCTGCCGCCGAGGAGCGGCGCTAGCGCCCGCGTCAGCGCCCCGGTGCCCGCCGCCGTCTCCAGCACGGCCGTCGGCGCCCCACGCGCCACCCGCCGGGCGAGATCCTCGGCGTAGCCCGCGAAGAAGATCGGCACGGCACAGCTGTCGTAGACCTCGGGGATGGCGCCGGCAAAGCGGCGATCGGACTCTGGCATCGGCAAATCTTCCGACTGCACCGGGTTTCGCCAGCATAGCACACTGCCCGAGCCCCGTCTGCCGCGGCGTTGGTGCTGCGAGAACGCGCCTGCGCGTCTTCCAAGGGCGCGCATCGATTCAGGAAAACCCGAGCCCGTCGCCTGGGTTCGGAGGCCTGTACGCCGGGTTCGTCGACCGCTCCAGATCGCGATTGCGAAGGACGCCGGGCTGCAGGTTCGGGCAAGCCCCGCCTTCAATCTGGAGGAGCGCAGTCTCAACGCGGCGGGGGAAAAGCCTCTCTGCCGACCGGGCGCGGCCTGCTGCTTCCAGCCCCTTCATGCCTCGGATGCACCGTGGACCACGACCAGGGCGATGGCCGATCCGTCGGCGTTGGCCTTCGCCGCATAGCAGTGCTCGCGCGCGGCGTCGAAATAGACTGCGTCCCCCTCCTCCAGCCCGATCGCCTGGCCGCCGATCTGGAGCTCGACCCCTCCCGTGATCACGTAGAGGAACTCGGCCCCCGCGTGCGCATGCGGCGCCGAAGCATTGCCGCCGGCGGGGAAGTCGGCCAGGAAGGCATCCAACTTCCGGTCCGTGGCACGGAAATTGAGGCTCTCGAAGAAGTAGCTCGGCAGTTTGGCCCCGGCTTGATCCGGCAGCCGAAGCCGCTCCGCCTTGCGGACGACCGCGAGCATCGGCTGCTCCTCCTCGGCACGGAAGAAGTGTTCCAGCCCGACCCCGAAGACCAGCGCGATCCTCAAGAGCGTCGGCAGCGTCGGAAACAGCTGCCCGCGCTCGATCTTCGAGAGCAGTCCGGGCGACAATCCGGTGTGCTCGCCAAGTTGCACGAGGCCGAGTCGCTTGCCCTTCCGAAGCGATCGGATCTTCTGCCCGATTCCGTACCTCGCCAGCCCGTCTGCAAGCGTTTCGGAGATCATCGCCAGCCTGTCCTTTCCCCCCACGCAACCTGCTGCTCATATTTTTTACCATAGATATAATCCTCTTTCACTCGAAGAATTGTTCGTGCAGAGATAATCCGTTTTCACTATAATGAACATCAGGAGCGCCGGGGTGCGCCCCACGGGGAAAAGCAAGGGAAACACGATGATCAGCAAGACCATGACCCTAGCAGCAGCGGCCCTCGCTGGTGTGATGGCGGCGGGCGCCAGCAGAGCTGCGGACGACATCGTCGACACGGCTGTCGCGGCGGGAACGTTCAACACCCTCGCCGCCGCGCTCACCGAAGCCGGGCTCGTCGCGACGCTGAAAGGACCCGGACCGTTCACGGTGTTCGCGCCGACGGATGCTGCCTTCGCCAAGCTGCCGTCCGGCACGGTCGAGACGCTGCTCAAGCCGGAGAACAAGGCGAAGCTCACCGAGATCCTCACTTACCACGTGGTGCCGGGCAAGCTGATGGCGGCGGACGTAGCCAAGTACAATGCGGCCAAGACCGCCGAAGGCGCAGAGCTTCCCATCGAAGCCAGCGCGAAGGGCGTGAAGGTTGGTAACGCCAACATCACTGCTGCGGACATCATCGCAACCAACGGGGTGATCCACGTGATCGACGCCGTGCTTCTCCCCCCAGAATCCTGAACGCATACCGGCGCCACACGAGCGAGCCTCGGATGGAGACCGCGTCGTCGTCGGCTGCGGGCTCAACTGAGGCCTTGTGGGTCTCCTCGAGTTCGACCCGGTGGCCGCGATCTTCGGCGCCGGGTCGGCGCTCGCCCGCGGCGTCTACATCGTTGTCGGACTCTCCGCCCTCTGGCTTGCTCGGGCCGGTCCTCTCTGCCTTGCGCGGCGAGGTACCTCGCACCCACTCTCACCGCTGAGCGCAGGATGCCGGCCGTTCCCCGGCGGCAGGCGTTGCCGAGTCAGCAAGTCTCCCGGAAGGGGAGCGATCTTTCAGGCCCACTCCAGCAGGATGAACGTGTTGCTGACACCCTCGGCAGGCGATCCCGAGCACAAGCGTTCCAAATCCAGGACCGCCCAACCCGTCATTGTCTGGTTCCGCCGGGATCTGCGCCTGGCGGACCATCCCGCGCTGACCGCCGCGACTGCCGCCGGCGCGCCGGTGATCCCGGTCTTCGTCCTCGATCCCGAGACCGAAGCGCTCGGCGCCGCCTCCAAGTGGCGGCTCGGCCGGTCGCTGGCCGACCTCGCTGCTCGCCTCAAGCGCAGAGGCCTCACCTTGACGCTCCGCCGCGGTCCGGCACTCGACGTCCTCCGCTCCCTCGTAGCCGAGACCGGCGCCGCCGCCGTCCACTGGTCGCGGCTGTACGCCCCCGATTGGGTCGCTCGCGACAAGGCCGTCAAGGCTCGCCTCACCGCCGATGGCATTGCTGTCGAAAGCCACCCCGGGCATCTGATCCACGAGCCCTGGGCGGTTGCGACCAGGAGCGGTGGTCCCTTCAAGGTGTTCGGCGCGTTCTGGCGGGCAATGCGAATGCTCGAGGTGCCGAGCCCCCTTCGGACTCCGCAGCGGCTGGTTGCTCCCGGTGAGTGGCCGGTGTCCGACCGGCTCGAGGAGTGGCGGCTTGATGCGGCGGTTGACCGCGGCGGCAGCGTTCTCGCGCGCTTCGCGGACGCGAGCGGAGAGGACGCCGCCCGGCACCGACTGGGCGCCTTCATCGAGCAGGACCTTGCCGGTTATCCCGCCGGCCGCGACCGCCCCGGCCTGTCCGCGACCTCCCGCCTGTCGGCGCACCTGACCTGGGGCGAGATCTCGCCCAACACCGTCTGGCGCGCGGCCAGTCGCGCGCGTGAGGCCGGCGTCGTCGGGGCCGAGGTATTTCTGCAGGAGCTCGCCTGGCGCGAGTTCGCCTGGCATCTGCTCTGGCACACACCCGAGATTGCCACAGCCAACTGGAACAAGAGCTGGAACGGCTTTCCATGGCGCGCCGACAGTGACGACGCCGAGCGCTGGCGGCGCGGGGAGACCGGCGAGCCGATGGTCGATGCGGGGATGCGCGAGATGTTCGTGACCGGGACCATGCACAACCGCGCTCGCATGCTGGTCGCGAGCTACCTGACCAAGCACCTGATGACCGACTGGAAGATCGGGCTCAACTGGTTCGCGAATTGCCTCACCGACTGGGATCCGGCTGCAAACGCGCTGAACTGGCAGTGGGTCGCAGGTTCCGGACCCGACGCTGCGCCGTACTTCCGGATCTTCAACCCGACGATACAGGCCCAGAGATTCGACCCGGACGGTCGGTATCGCCGCCGGTTCGTCGCAGGCTTTGATGGCGCGGGTGGAGCCGAGGCGCAGGCCTACTTCGAGGCGATCCCCCGTTCCTGGCGGATGTCGGCCACAGGCGCGTATCCGAAACCGATGGTGAACCTGCACGAGGCACGGGCGAGGGCGCTGGTGGAGTACCAGGCGCATAGAGCCGCGCCGGATTTCCGTCTTGCGGGCATTCCTGATTGACCCTTCTGAAAGGGACCGATCCGGTTGATCCGGGAGCCGCGGCCGACCCACATCCGCACCGAGACCGAGGGGTATCGATTTCAGGCGGCTCGGTAAGCTGCCCTATCCTTGCGGGGCGGCGCCGGTCTCCCCGGACAGATCGGCGAGGATCGGGCAGTCGGGGCGGTCGTCGCCGTGGCAGCGGTGGATGAGGCGGGCAAGCGTGGCGCGCATGGCCTGGAGCTCGGCGATCTTGCGGTCGATCTGCTCCAGATGCGCCGCCGCGACCTGCTTGACCTCGCTGCTGGCGCGGGCCTCGTCGGCGTAGAGCGCGAGGAGCGCGCGGCATTCCTCGATCGAGAAGCCGAGCGAGCGCGCACGCCCGAGGAACGCGAGCCGGTGCACGTCGACGCCGTCGAACGTGCGATAGCCGTTGCCGCCGCGCTTCGGCCGGATCAGGCCGATGTCCTCGTAGTAGCGGATGGTCTTCGGCGGCAGGCCGCTCTGTTCGGCGACGTCTCCGATGTTCATGGCGATTCCTCCGGTGTGGCGGGCAGCGTAGAGCTTCAGGCCATGGGAGGGTCAAGCGCGGGAGCGGCGGCCGCCCCCCTTGACCTTCCGGTTGCTGGAAGCTGCATATGGGGTGTCAGATCCAGATTCGGGAGCCTGACATGGACGCGTCGAACCCCTTGCCCGAGACAGTGCTCCGCGACCCGGTGTGCGGGATGACCGTCGATCCCGCCGCCGGCAAGCCGACGGCCGAGCACGCCGGCCACACCTATCATTTCTGCTGCGCGGGCTGCCGGGCGAAGTTCGTCGCGGCTCCCGAGGAGTACGTGAAGGCAACCGATCCGGTCTGCGGCATGACGGTGGACCGGGCGACGGCGCGGCACCTGACCAAGCACGCCGGCGAGCGGTTCTATTTCTGCTCGAGCCGCTGCCAGGAGAGGTTCGCGGCCGCCCCCGAGACCTACCTCGCCGGCAGGCCGGCGCCGGAGCCGATGCCGGCCGGCACGATCTACACCTGCCCGATGCACCCGGAGGTCGAGCAGGTCGGCCCCGGAGACTGCCCGATCTGCGGCATGGCGCTGGAGCCGAAGGGGGTGCCGGCCGGCGACGAAGGCCCGAACCCCGAGCTCGTCGACTTCCGCCGCCGGTTCGCGGTCGGCGCCGTGCTGACCGTGCCGCTGGTGGTGATCGCCATGGGGCCGATGATCGGGCTGCCGGTCGGCGCGTGGCTCGGCGAGCGCACCGCGCGCTGGCTCGAGCTCGTGCTGGCGACGCCGGTGGTCCTCTGGTCCGGCTGGCCGTTCCTGGTGCGGGGGTGGAAGTCGTTCCGCACGATGAACCTCAACATGTTCAGCCTGATCGGCATGGGGGTTGCAGCGGCCTATCTCTTCAGCGTGGTCGCGGTCGTCGCGCCGGGGCTGTTCCCGCACGGCTTCCGGGACCATTCCGGGCAGGTCGGCGTCTATTTCGAGGCCGGGGCGGTCATCGTCGTGCTGGTGCTGCTCGGCCAGATCCTCGAGCTGCAGGCGCGCGAGCGCACCGGCTCGGCGATCCGGGCGCT